>DSDX01000025.1 GCA_011048485.1 Candidatus Aminicenantota bacterium
ACAGGATCGGGCTCGACGAGGAGATCGTCTCCTCCCTCGAGGCCATTCACGACGAGATCTATTTCGACACACTCGATCTGCTCCGGGGCATCACCCGCTTCGATCCCGAGGACAAGGACGTCGCGGCCGACACGTCGAGGTCCTCGGCTCCCGGGAATATCTACCCCTCCCTTCATCCCTCCCTCGAGGGGGCCCCGGCCTCGGCCCGCGTCGTCCTCGAGGACTGGCCGGCCCCGGCGCCCCAGGTCGTTCTGAGATGGAAGGAAAAGGGCCACGAGGAGGTTACGCGGACGTTCGTCTACCCCTCTCTCGAACCGAAAGAGACCCGGGTCTCCCGGCTCGTGTTCGACGGACGGGCGGGGCGCGTCGCCGACGTTCTCATCGAGACCGAGTGGGAGAAGGAGTCCGATTACTTGTCCGTTATCGACATCGCGGGCGCGTGGCGCCGGCTCTTCGACGCCGGGGTGGTCAAGGACCCGTTCCGCTTTCCCGGATTGGACGCCTTCACGCTTCGGGCCCGCCATCAGAACCGAGCCAAAGACGAGCGGCTGGCCGTCGTGCCCGCCAAGGGCCGGGGAGCCTTGTCCGACCGCGGCGGAGACAGAGGCGCCTCCAGCCCGGGCGGGCGGGCGCCGGGCGGCGTCGAGATCGTCACGACGCGCGAGATCATCTCGCCGGCGACGGCCGGGGAGATCGTTGGGCGCCTGGCGGCCTTGCCGGGCGTCCGCGGCTACATCGGGGGAAGGTCGTACGAGGGCCGCGAGGTCCCCGTGCTCGAGCTCTTCCTGCCATTCGATCCCTACGTCTCCCTGCCGCGCCTGGTCACCGTCAAGCCGACCCTCCAGGTCGTCGCCCGTCAGCACGCCAACGAGGTCTCCTCGACGAACTACCTCCTTCGATTCGCCGAGCTCCTGGCCCGCGACCCCGCCACCCGGGAGGCGCTGAAAAGCATGAACTTCGTCTTCGAGCCCCTGGAGAACCCGGACGGCGCGCAGCTGGCCTTTGAGATGCTGGAGAACGAGCCCTTCCACAGCCTCCACGCGGGGCGCTACGGCGCGCTCGGCGTCGACATGGGCTATCAGACCGGGACCAAGCCCCTCCTGCCAGAGGCCGCGGTGCGAAAGCGCCTCTACGAGCGCTGGGCGCCGGACATCTTTCTCAATCTCCACGGCTATCCCTCGCACGAGTGGGTCCAGCCGTTCTCGAACTACACGCCTTACCTCTTCCGAGACTACTGGATCCCGCGGGGCTGGTTCGCCTACTTCCGGTCGGTCCGCCTGCCGATCCACGAGGACCACAGGGAGGCGGGCGAGGCCCTGAGGAAGGCCATCGCCGACGAGCTCGCCTCGGATCCCGTTATCGCCGCCTCCAACCGCAAGTTCTACGCCCGCTACGAGCGCTGGGCGGCCCGCTGGGCGCCGCACCTGAACGAGCTCGAGATCGAGGGCGGCGTCAACATCTACGCCCGCCGCAGGGGACCGACCGAGAGCCGCTTGACGGCCCGGGCCCGGACGACCTTCAGCGAGCAGACCCCCGAGCTCATGGACGAGACGGCGACCGGGGACTGGCTCGACTTCCTCTGCGCCCAGGGCCTGGCCTACCTCCGGGCCCATGTCGGCTACCTCGCCCGGGCGGATTACCCGGTCGTCCGGATCGAGGAGGAGGTCGGCGGCCGCGTCCGCCTGACCCTCGTCCGCAAGCGTCCCGGAGAGCCCGGGACGCGCGAGGGCCCCGGGCCCTGACCTTTACGAAGAGCCTTTTTTCGGATTGGATTTCCGGTCCGGAATTCTGTTAAGATAGCGGCGCCGCCGCCGGATGCGAGCGGGGAGCGATGGACGCGCAGACCAACCTGCTGATCATTTCCGACGACTTCTCGCTCTACGAGACCGTCAAGAAGGCGAAGGTGGCGTCCGACTACAACGTCTTCTTCGCCCAGACCGGTGACGCGTACCTCGACATCATCCGGGAGAACGGCATCCGGGCCGTCCTCGTCGATTCCGGCGACGCGCTCGCCGCCGCCGTGGTGATCCTGAAGAAGATCAAGAAGTCCGACGCCCTGGTCGACGTCCTCGTGGGCGGCGAGCCCGTGGGGCGCGAGGCCGCCCTCGATATCGTCCACGCCGGGGCCACGGATTTCGTGCCCAAGCCGTACGAGCGGGACATCCTCGGGGACCTCCTCCGCCGGATCTCCCGCAAGCGCGAGCTCCGCCGGGAGACCCTCCACCTCGAAAAGAAGCTGGAGCGCAAGTACGTCTTCCAGGGCTTGATCAGCCGCAACCCCGCCATGCTGGAGATCTTCGGCCTGGTCGAGAACATCGCCAAGTACTTCTCGAGCGTTCTCATCACGGGCGAGACCGGCACGGGCAAGGAGGTCGTCGCCCGGGCCATCCACGCCCTCAGCCCCCAGCGGGACAGCGCGCTCGTCGTCTGCGACTGCGCCTCCATACCCGAGAACCTCTTCGAGTCGGAGCTGTTCGGCTACAGGAAAGGGGCCTTCACCGGGGCCGACAGGGACAAGCGCGGCCTGTTCGCGGAGGCCGACGGCGGGACGATCCTCCTCGACGAGATCGCCGAGGTCCCGGTCGCGGTCCAAGCCAAGCTCCTCCGCGTCCTCGAGAGCCGCGAGTTCCGCCCCCTGGGGGCCAACGAGAGCACCGTGGTCGACGTCCGCGTCTTGGCGGCGACCAACCGGGACCTGGTCGAGGCTGTCCGGGCCGGCCGGTTCCGGGAGGACCTCCTGCACCGGCTGAACAAGGTCGTCATCGATCTCCCCCCGCTCCGGGAGCGTCTCGAGGACATCCCTCTGCTCGTCCGCCACTTTCTCCAGGCCGCCAACCGGAGCTTCTCGAAGAGCGTCCGCGGGGTCTCGCGCGAGGCCCAGAAGCTCTTTCTCAAGTACGGCTGGCCGGGGAACGTGCGTGAGCTGGCCAACGTCTTGGAGAGCGCCGTCCTGATCTGCAAGAAGGACTTCGTCGACGTCGTCAACCTGCCCAAGTACCTCCGCGATTATGTCCCGCCTCAGGGCGCGCTGGCCTTCGGCGGCCGCGGCCACCTCTCGACCCTCCAGGACCTCGAGAGGGACTACATCGCCTATCTGTTGAAGGTGACCAAAGGGAACCTGCGTCAGACGGCCAAGATCCTGGCCATCTCCAGGACAACGCTCTACAACAAGCTGGCCAAGTACGGGATGCGGGACTGACCGGCCTTGACCGCCGTCAAGCGACGGCCGGGGCGCTCTTCTTCGAAGTCTTGTCCTGGTACATCTTCCGGTCCGCGCGCGTGAGGAGCTCCTGGAGCGAGCACGGCTTGTCCGGGTCGTAGCGCACGACGCCCAGGCTGAAGGAGAGCGCATAGGCGGTCTCGGCCCGGGCGTTGCGGGCCTGGAGTTTCTCGCGCAGCCTGCGGGCCAGGGCGGCCGCTTTGCCCTCGACGACGTCGATGGCCAGGACGGCGAACTCGTCGCCGCCGATGCGGGCGATGATGTCGGAATCCCTGAAGACATCCCGGAGAAGGGCGGCCGCCTCGACGAGGGCAACGTCCCCCTCCTCGTGGCCGAAGGTGTCGTTGATCGCCTTGAGGTCGTCGAGGTCGGCGAAGAAGAGCGACATGTCCTTCTTGGTCCGGTGGGCCACCTTGATCTGCTGCTCGGCCAAGGTCATGAAGCCGCGGCGGTTGTAGGCCCTGGTCAACTCGTCGACGAGCGACATCTCCCGCAGGGCGTCCTCGGTCCGGGTCCGCTGGACGGCGATCGCGTAGAGGTCGGCCAGGCGCTCGACGGCCTTGAGATCGCGCTCGACATAGGGGTTGTCCGCGTTGGCCACGACGATCAGCCCGACGATGGTCCCCTCCATGATCGCCGGAACGGCCAGGAAATGGGCCACGGGGAGGTGCCAGGGCGGCATGCCCGTATAGCGCGGGTCGAGGCCCGGCAGGGCGGTCACGATCGGCCTTTTCTTGTCCAGGACCCAGCGCCAGATCCCGGACCGGCCGTGCAGCGAGGCGTCGCCCGGGGGGTGCTCGTCGAGCATGGCCCGGGCGTCGGCGGTCATGGCCGAGGGAACGAGGCCCCCGGTCTGTCGATCGATATGGCCGACGAAAGCGGTGGCGCTCGAGGTCAAGCGGCGGGCCTGGTCCATGACCAGGGCCGACATCTCCTGGATGGGGGTCGGCGACAGGAGCCGTTCGGAAACTTCGCCCACCGCGGCCTGCAAGTGGACGACCCAGGCGTGCTCGTCCGTCATCCTCTTCCTGGCGGTGATGTCCTCGATGACGCCGTCATAAAAAAGGACCTTGCCCTGGGCGTCCTTGGCCGCCCGGCAGGAGTCCTCGGCCCAGAAACAGGTCCCGTCGGCCCTCCGGAGCTGGGATTCGAAGATCCCGACCATGGAGCTCGCGTCGAGGAAGGCCCGCTTGTGGTCACGGTCGCGCGGATCGTTGTGGAGGTCCCAGAAGCCGACCGCCTTCAGTGACTGAACATCCGAGTAGCCGAGCATGCGGGCCAGGGTCGGCGACGCGTCGAGGATCTTCCCATGAGGTGTCGTCCTGTAGATGCCGAGGGGGTAATTGAAGATGCGCGACAGCTTTTCGTCGTCCGAAGCCAGCGCCGCCTCGGCGCCCGCGGCCCGTTCGCGGGCGGCCTCGAGCGCCCGTGACATGCGCACGTTCGCCAGGGCCAGGCCCGAGATCCTGGCTAGGGCCAGAGCTAGATCGAGGCCCTGCTCGTCGCGGCTCAGTCCGTCGACACCCTCGAGCTCGAGGACCCCGAGGAGCTCGCGGCCCTGGGCGACCTTCAGGCAAAGGCTGGCCCGGTCGTCGGTCCAGGCGTGTTCGGCGTTAAGGGTCAGGATCCTGTCCCAAGGGGAACCCTCGGGGAAAGCGCGTCCCGAGAGGGAGTCCACGGAATGAAAACGCGCTTCACGGGGCCCGAGCAGGGCGCGGAAGATCTCGAGGACGCCGGTCTCCGCGCCCTCCATGGTCTTGGCGGAGGTGACGACGCCGAGGAGTTGCCCGACCCGGGCGTAGTCGGAGAGGCGCCGGCCGATAAGGGCCACCCTTTCGTCGGCCTCCGTCCCGAGCAGCTCCAGGCGCCAGGCGAGCGCGACCTCGGCCAAGGCCATGCGGAAGTGCTCCAGCCCGACCGGGTGGACCTCGCAGGGCAGGCGGAGGAAGCGTCCGAAGGTTTTGAGATCGCGTTCGACGCCGGGATAGGCGCCCGTATCGAGGAGGACGACCTTGCGGGCCACATCGCGAAAAAAGGACTGGGCGGCCTTGCGGTCCTGGCCCCAGCGGGCCTCGACGTGCCTGTCCCAATTCCTGAGCCACCCGGGCAGGACCGGGAGCGCGCCCTCATGAAGAAGGGCATCGAGCGCGTCCTTCCCCGCGACCCACTCCGCGCAGGGGCTCTTGCGAAAGAGCCGGCAGGTCCCGTCGAGTCCGATCTCCTTCGCCGGCCGGGTCAGGCAGGATCCCCCGACAACGCCGGCCAGGCAGCCATCCCCCCGGCAAGAAGCTACGGCTTCTTTGAGCCTCTTCCATGTCGATTCGCTCAGGTCACAATCGGCCTGATGGACATGGAAGAGGACGGAGTCGAATTCCGGCGATCCCTGGACGGCCCGGATCTCGGCCTCGAAGCCGTCGCAGGCGATCAAGCCGAATCGATGAGCCATTCGCGGTACCCGCCAGACAATATTGTTCTATTATTGAACATAAAGATTTTACAACCTATCAACTATTTAAGTCAAGCTTTTTGATATAGATATGTAGAATCATTGTTCTAATATTGAACATTTATGTGAATCCAAGAATTCATATAAGTCGTTTATTCGCATATTTTTAAGTACGTTAATTCGTTTTATGATTGATTTCTTGAAATTGGCTAGACATGCATGCCCATCCGGGTTAGCC
>DSDX01000144.1 GCA_011048485.1 Candidatus Aminicenantota bacterium
GGATGAAGTCGGCGATGCCGGTCACGAAATAGAAGGGCAGCACAGCCCCCCAGGCGAGCCCGGTGGCGGCCCGGAGCCAGATCGGGCTCGTCCAAAGCCCCGCGAGGCCGGCGACGGCGTCCACGGCCATGGGCAGGGTCAGCAAGAGGAACAGCCGGACATCGGGAAGGGCGACGCGGGAAAACCCCCGGATCCAGGGATAGAGAGAGAGCCCGGCGGCGAAGCCGGCGTAGATGCCGAGGCATCGGCCGCAAACGGGCAGCGGATGGCCGCCCAAGGTGAAACATCTGTCCGGGATTTGATGGCAGAGCGGAGCGAAGGCGGCGTAGATCACGCGGGCCGGCCCGGAAGCCCCGCGCAGCGAGAGCCAGGGCGCCAGGACGATCGCGCCCAGCCAGAGGATCGTGCCGAGGAGCGTCAACAGCCAGATCGACCGGACGGACCGGGGGGACAGAGTCGTCAGCATGGCCCTATTGTAGCCCTTTCCGCGACGGGGAGCCAAGTCGCCTCGTTGTCGGTTGCGATTGACAGGGGCGGACCCTGCAGGTACATTAAGGTTAGGAATGGGTATCCAAGCGCAACCACCCCTGATCTCTCGAAGGAGGATGCGATGACCGAACGCGGCAAAGCTGGCCTGATCCTGATAGGGATGATGGCCTTGATCACGGCCCGGGCCCCGGCCCAGACCGAGGAGGCCAACAACGTCCTCGGCCAGGCGGGCCCGAGTGTCCTGGCGATCATCAGTTACGGGTCCGACAAGGCCGAGATCCTCAAGGGCTCGGCCCTGGCCCTGGGGGAGGACATCGTTGTCACGGCCTACCACGCGGTCTCCCAGGCCTATGACGTCGAAGGACGTAACATCAAGGGCAAGAAGGTCAAGATCGAAGGGATCATCGGCGTCGATAAGGAGCATGATATCGCGCTCCTCAGGCCGAAGGGGAAGATCGACGCCCTTCCGGTCGGCTCCGTGGAAAGCCTGACGGAGGGGGCCCGCATCTTCGCCCTCGGCTCCAACGAGTCCGGTGATGTGACCATCGTCGAGGGCACGTTCGTGAAGACGGTCGAACTCGGGCCCCAGGACAGCATCTTCGAGGTCACCTTGGCCGTCCCCGACCAGTTCCGGGGGGGGCCGGTCGTCGATCTCAACGGCCAGCTCGTCGGCATGCTTTTCGTCGGGGAGAGGAACCTGAAGTTCGGCATCCCTATCGCCACCCTCGTCAGCGTCACCCGGACGGGGAGCGTCATGGAATTCAAGTCCCAGACCCAGGAGAACTACTTCGAGACGGTCGTGGGGAACAAGTTCGCCGGCCGAGCGGCCCTGGCCCTCGATGACCAGCTCGCGGCCCGCACTCATTTCGAACGGGCGGTCAAGGCCGATCCCTCGGACCTCCAGGGCCATCTCGTCCTGGCTGGCATCCTCTCGCGGCAGCGGGATTACTCGGCCGCGGTGAGCGCCTACCGCAAGGTGACCGAGCTCGATCCCGGCAACGCCGAAGCTTACTACGGCCTGGGCACGATCCTCCACAAGCAGACGCAGTACAAGGAGGCGGCGGCGGCCCTGGAAAAGGCGGCCGCCTCGGGCTACGCCGGCCCGACGCTCTATTTCGATCTCGGCGGCGCCTACGAGGCCGTCCCCGATTTCGCCAAGGCGGCCGAGGCCTATGAGAAATATATCGCCTCCGGACCGGACGACGCTTGGGCCGCGTATCTGCGCCTGGGGATCTGCAGGACCAGCCTCGAGCAGTACGACGAGGCCGTCGCCGCCCTTCTCGAGGCCCGGAAGTCCCAGCCCAACGACGTCAAGGTCGGCGACGCCCTGGCCCAGGCCTATGTCAAGGCCGGACGTCTCGAGGACGCCGAGGCCGTCTATGACGCCCTGGCCGGCCTCAATCCCCCGGAAGCGAAGAACTACTATCGCCTGGCCTACCAGATGTATGAAGGCGCCGGCCGATTCGACCGGGCCATCGCGCCCCTCCAGAAGATCATCGAGCTGGATCCGAACAACGAGACGAATTATTACTATCTCGGCATGACCCACTTCAAGGCCGAGCAGTACGACGAGGCCGTCGCGGCTTTCGAGAAGAGCCTGGCCCTGAAGCCGGACTTTCCCCATGCCTGGTACCAGATCGGGTCCTCGCACTTCAACGCCAAGAGATACAGGCAGGCGGCCGAGGCCTACAAGAGCTATGTCGAACTGACCCCCGACGACGCCTCCGGCTGGCTGAACATCGGCGTGTCCTACAACCAAGCCAAGAACTACGAGGCCGCCCTCGAGCCCCTGAAGAAGTGCGTCGAGCTCAAGCCCGAGGATCCCGTGGCCCTGGCCAACCTGGCCATCGTCTATATCAACCTCAAGGACAACTACAGCGCCAAGGAGATCTACAACAAGCTGGTCACCGTGGATCCGGCCATGGCCGAGAAACTGAAGAAGTACATCTACTGACAGGACGAGAGACCCGGGATCGGGCCCGACGGACGAGGGCAGATGGCGGAATTGGCAGACGCGCTAGGCTTAGGACCTAGTTCCTGATGAAGGAGTGCGGGTTCGAGTCCCGCTCTGCCTACTGAACTCCGGCGCGCCTCGGGCCCGCGCCCGGCCGCTTACGCAACCTAAAGAGGGAAGAGACAAGATCATGACCACATCCGGCAGAACGAGCCGCCTCATCGACGTTAGCCCCAGCCGCAAGGAGCTCGAGCTCGAGATCCCCGAAGAGGAGTTCCGCGGCGAGTACGAGAAGGTCCTCGGCACGTACACGGCCAAGGCCAAGCTTGACGGCTTCCGCAAGGGGCGCGCGCCCAGAGAACGGGTCAAGGCCCTGTTCGACCACGACATCCGGCACGACGTCTACGACGCCCTCATTCCCCGGGCCCTCGAAGAGGAGCTGAGAGCCCTGCGGCTGAGCCCGGTCAACGTGCCTGAGCTCAAGGAGCTCAATCACGAGGAGGGCCAGCCCGTGCGGGCCCGGGCGGCCTTCGAGGTCCTGCCCGATTTCGAGCTGCCCGATTACACAAGCGTCAAGGTCCGGAGGAAGCCGGTCGAGGTGTCGGAGGCCGATATCGCCGCGGCGCTCGAGGAGATCCGGAGCCGGGCCGCCGAGTACGTCCCCGTCGAGGGCCGGGGAGTGGCCGACGGGGATTACGCCGTCGTCGAGATGCAGGGCCGCGACACCAAGACCAAGCGTCTCCTGCCCGTCGAGAAGGCCGTCGTCCTGGCCGGCCACGCGGACAACGAGCCAGCCCTGAACGAGAAGCTCGCGGGCATGACATCGGGGGAGGAGCGGTCGTTCGAGGTCTCCTATCCCAAGGACCACCGGAACCGCCGGGTGGCCGGCAAGGACATCGCCTACAGCCTTAAGCTCGTCGAGCTCAAGGAGAAGAAGCTGCCGGAGCTGGACGACGAATTGGCCAAGACCATGGGTACCCCTGAAGGCCTCGGGGCGCTCCGCGAGAAGGTCCGCCGAGAGCTTGTCGCGGCCCGGGAACGGGCTTCCCGGAATGACACCGCCTCGGAGGTCCTCCAGGCCATCGCCGACAAGGTGACGCTGGAGCTGCCCGAGTCGGCGGTCGAGCAGGAAGCCTTGGCCGTGCTCAGGCGGCTGCTCTCAGCCTACAGGGACCGAAGGCTCTCCCCGGAGGCCTTGGAGGGCCTGAAGACGGAGGCCCGGCGCCAGGCCGCTGAGCACCTCAGGAACCACCTTATCCTCGAGAAGATCGCCCAAAAAGAAGGCCTCGGGGTGTCCGAGGAGGAGGTCCGGGCCGAGGTCCAGGCCCTGGCCCTGGCCAACAACGTCCCCGAAGCCGCCCTGGGGGACATGCTCCGCCGGGAACCCCGGCGCCGGGAGGAGATCGTGGAGGGCCTGCTCTTCCGCAAGACAGTTGACTTTCTGATGAAAAGCGCTATAATGAGTTGACCAAGGCTTTCAAACCCCGCGGCTCCTTGATAAACGTGCCCAATCGGAGTTAGATCGGCTCCGGTTCCGGCAACCGTCGAGCCGCAGCCCCGGAACGGTCGGGGGCCCTTGGGGGCCCGGAGCGTAGCCATGCAGGAATCCAACGAACACACCGAGGTGCTCAGGAACATCCCCCTCATCCCCCTGAGGGACCTGGTCGTGTTCCCCGCCACCCTGGTGCCGTTCATCGTCGGCCGATCCTCGTCCATCCAGGCCCTGGAGAAGGCGGCCGAAAAGGACAAGATGATCTTCCTGGCGGCCCAGATGGACGCTTCGGTCGACAACCCGACCCCCAAGGACATCTACTCGGTCGGCGTGACGGCCAAGATCATCCGGACGATCAAGAGCGACGACAGGAACATGAAGGTCATCGTCGAGGGCAAGAGCCGGGCCCGGATCGTCGAGTATCTCAGCACCTACCCCTTCTACCAGATCCTGGCCAAGGCCCTCAAAGAGGTCGACGACCGGCTGCCCGAATCCCGGGAGCTGCTGAAGAGGGTCCTGGCGCTTTTCGAGGACTATCTCAAGATCAACCAGAACACCAACCTGGACTCGATCATCCCGGCCCTCCGGGAGAACACGCCGGAGCGGATCACCGACATCATCGCCTCCCACGTCTACATGCCCCTCGAGGAAAAGCAGAACCTCCTCGAGACGGTCAACAGCTTCGAGCGCCTGCGAAGGCTCAACTACGTCCTCGAGAACGAGATCCTGAAGATCCATTCGGCCTACCAGAAAGACCCCAACAGGCGCACCGGGCGCCGGGGGACCTACAAGGACCAGGCCGGCGGCCAGAGGCCGTTCCCCCCGGGAGCGCCGGGCCGCAAGGAAGACCAGCCCAACGAGATCGAGGAACTCCGCCAGAAGGTGGCCAAGGCCAAAATGCCCCCGGACGCCCAGGAGAAAGCCCACAAGGAGATCGAGCGGCTGGAATCCATGCCCCCCATGTCGGCCGAGGCCACGGTCAGCCGGAACTACCTCGACTGGCTCATCTCGCTGCCGTGGGTCAAGAAGACGCGCGAGAAAAGGGAGCTCAAGGAGGCGGATAGGATCCTCAACGAGGACCACTACGGCCTGGAAAAGGTCAAGGAGCGCATCCTCGAGTACCTGTCCATCCGCCAGCTGGTCAAGAACCCGAGGGGGGTCATCTTGGGCCTCATCGGGCCGCCGGGCGTGGGCAAGAGCTCGCTCGGGAAGTCCATCGCCCGGGCCACCGGCCGGAAGTTCGTCCGGCTGTCCCTCGGCGGCGTGCGCGACGAGGCCGAGATCCGGGGCCACCGGCGGACCTACATCGGCGCCTATCCCGGCCGGATCATCCAGATGATCAAGCGCGGCGGGACCAAGAACCCCGTCTTCCTGCTGGACGAGGTCGACAAGATGAGCATGGACTTCCGGGGCGACCCGGCCTCGGCCCTCATGGAGGTCCTCGACCCCGAGCAGAACAGTACCTTCCTCGACCATTATATCGACACCGATTTCGACCTCTCCCAGGTCATGTTCATCGTCACCGCCAACATGCTCGATCCCGTCCCCAAGCCCCTGATCGACCGGATGGAGATCATCCGCATCCCGGGCTATACGGAGGACGAGAAGCTCGAGATCGCCAAGCGCTTCCTGGTGCCCAAGCAGATGAAGGCCCACGGCCTGACCGGAACCAATCTCAAGTTCAGCGATCCCGCCCTGGTCAAGCTCATTCGCAGCTACACCCGCGAGGCCGGCGTCCGGAACCTCGAGCGGGAGATCACCACGGTCTGCCGCAAGATCGTCAAAAGAGTCGTCGAGAAGGGCAAGAGCCACAAGGAGCACGTCACCCCGAAGAACCTCGAGACCTATCTCGGCATTCCCAAGTTCAGGCGCTCCGAATTCGACAAGAAGGACGAGACCGGCGTCAGCATCGGCATGGCCTGGACGGAATTCGGCGGGGAACTGCTGCGCTTCGA
>DSDX01000143.1 GCA_011048485.1 Candidatus Aminicenantota bacterium
CTCCTTGTCCTCCGGCTTTGTGACCGAGATGAAGTCAGAGCCAAGGAAGACGCCCTCGACGCCCTCGACCTGGAAAAGCCGCTGGGCCAGGGGCGAGCGGGCGGCGGCGGCCTCGTCGCGGAAGTCCGCGACGAGAATCGCCGCGATCGTGTTCGCGGGGAACAGGGTGGGGCTGGGCAGCTCGACGCGGACGAGGACGGGCGCCCAAGACCGGCAGCCGGAAGCCGCGGCCAGGGCCGCGACGAGGAGAAGGGGCGTCCGGGGTCTCATGGCCTCCTCCCCCGGCCTTTCTCCATTCGGCGCCTGAAGGCCTCATAATTGCCCTTGATCGCCGGATTTTCGGGATCGAGGCGGAGGGCCGCTTCGTAAGCCCGCCGGGCTTCGTCGTAGGCGCCCTGGCGTTCGAGGACTACGGCGAGGTTGTTGTAGCCCGCCGCCGAACCGGGGTCCTGTTCGAGGGCCAGTCGCCAATGCCTCGCCGCCTCGTCCCAACGCCCTTCGCGGGCGGCCTCGACGCCCGCCCCGACGGGATCCGTGGCCATGGGCCGGGCGCACGCGCCGAGGGCGAGAAAGAAGGCGAGAAGGAGGACGCCGGGTCTGGGGCTTTTCATGTCGTCCGGGGACAAGATAGCCCGCCGGGGCCGTGCGGGTCAAGCCCGGCTGGCCGCATTTGCCACCGGTCCGGAATTGTGGTATAAAAGCGGCTCAATTCGAGACGAAAGAGATACGACCATGCCGAAAGTCTGCGAGATCTGCCGGAAAGGCCCCGTTTTCGGCCATAGCGTCAGCCACTCCCATAAGTCGTCGCCGAAAAAATGGAAACCCAACCTGCAGCGGGTCAAGGCCCAGACGCCTAAGGGTGTCCGCCAGATCTGGGTCTGCTCGAGGTGTCTCCGCTCGGGCAAGGTGAGCAAAGCGGCTTAGGCCGGATCAGTCCCTCTCGACGGACACGACTTCCTTCAATCCGCTGATCTTTCTCGAGATGGCCTCGAGTTGGGCCGTGTCCCTGATCCGGATGTCCAGCCGGATGCGGGCCCGGCCTTCCCCCCTCGTCGAGGCCTCGGCCTTGAAGATATCGCCGCCGAGTCCGGCCACCGCCGCCGCGACCCTGGCCAGGACCCCCGGAGAATCCTTTGACTTGACGACGAGCCGGGCTTTGAAGGTGCCGGCGAAGGAGGGGGCCCACGTCACGTCGACCAGCCTCAGGGGGTCAAGGATCTCCCTGGTCACGAGAGGGCAGCGGAGGGAATGGACGGTCAGCCCCTGTCCGGCCGTCAGGTAACCGACGACCGGCTCGCCCTTGACCGGGGAGCAGCACTTGGCCAGCTTGATGCCCTGGCTTTCGAGGTCCTCGATGCGAACGCGTTGCCCGGGGCGGGGGATGAGGCGGGCCGCGGCCTTGCCCAGCAGGCCGGGCTTTCGCGGCGGGACCGGGCCGAAGACGGCCTTGATGAGCTTCTCGTCGATGACGATCCGGCCGACGCCGGCCTGCTGATAGAACCGCTCCAATGTCGCCGCCTTCGGCCCCAGGGCCGCCCTCAGGCGCCCGGCCATCTCCTCCTCGCGCCGAAGCGCCGTCGGCACGTCGTATTTCCGGACCTCTTTCTCCCAGAGCCGCCGGCCCAGCGCGACGCTCGAGGTCCGGCTCTTCGGATCGAGGGCCCGGCGGAGAGCCTGGCGGGCTCCCGACGTGGCCGCGATCCTGAGCATCCCTCGGGTCGGGGCCTTGTCGGGGGCGGTCAGGATCTCGACGATGTCCCCGGTCCGGAGCGGGGTCTTGAGAGGGGCGGGCGAGCCGTTGACGCGGGCCCCGACGGCGTGGAGCCCGACCTCGGTGTGGATCTTGAAGGCGAAATCGAGGGCCGTGGCCCCGGGCGGGAGATCAATGACCTTGCCCTTGGGCGTGAAGACGTAGATCTCCTCCGGGATGAGGTTCGTTTGCAGCGAGCGGAGGAATTCCTGGGGGTTCTTCTTCTCCTCGAACAGCGCCGCCATCTCCCTGAGCCAGTGGAGCCGCCGGTCCTCGCCCGCGGGCGTGGATGCCGCCTCGTCCTTGTACCGCCAATGGGCGGCGATGCCGTTCTCCGCGAGATCGTGCATCTCGCGCGTCCGGATCTGGATCTCGAACATCTTGCGGCCCTCCGTGATGACCGTCGTGTGGAGGGCCTGATAGAGGTTCGGCTTGGGCATGGCGACGAAATCGCGGAAGCGCTGCGGGAGGTGGGGCCAGCGCTGGTGGATGATGCCCAGGATCGCATAGCAGTCCTTGACCGACCCGGTGATGACCCGGAGAGCCAGGAAGTCGAAGACCTGGTCGAAGCCGATGTCGCGCTTCTTCATCTTGCTCCAGACGCTGTAGGGCCTCTTGACGCGCGAGAAGACCTCGGCCGGCAGGCCGTTGGCCGCGATGAGCTCCTCGAGCGCCTTCGTCATGGCCTCGAGGTCGGCCTCGGCGGCCTTTCGTTGCGGCTCGACAGCCGCGGAGATCTTGGCGAACTCCTCGGGGGCGACATAGCGGAACGAGAGGTCCTCCAGCTCGGCCCGGATGCGGCCCATGCCGAGCCGGTTGGCGATGGGCGCGTAGATGTCGAGGGTTTCCCGGGCGATCTGGCGCTGCTTGGGCTCGTCGAGATGGCGGAGGGTCTTGAGGTTGTGGACCCGGTCGGCCAGCTTGATGAAAATGACCCGGATGTCGTCGGTCATGGCCAGGATGATCTTGCGGAGGGTCTCGGCCCGGCGCACCTCGGGGGAGACCTCCTGGACCCGGCTGATCTTGGTCACGCCTTCGACGAGGTCGGCGACCTCCGGGCCGAACCCTTCCCGGATCGCGGCCGGCGTCATGTCCGTGTCCTCGAGGACGTCGTGCAGGAGGGCGGCGACCAGGGTCGTCTTATCGAGCCTCATGTCGGCTAAATAGCCGGTCACCTCGAGGGGATGGCTGAGGTAAGGCTCCCCGGAGCGGCGGACCTGTCCTTTGTGGGCCTGTCCCGCGAAGACATAGGCTTTGCGGAGAGCCCCGATGTCCTTCTCCGTGATGTACGAGGAGGCCTTTTCGACGATATCGTCAAACCGGACCATGGCCGCGGCCACCCCCTTGGTCGATGATCCACCGGGCCGCTTCGAGGACGCCGGCGGCCGTGTGGGCCGCGCGGACGCCGCGGGCGGCGAGCGCGGCCGTCGCCGAACGGCCGTAGCCCGTCAGAACGAGGACGGGGGTGGCCCCGACGTTCAGTCCGAACAGGATGTCGGCGGGCTTGTCCCCGACCATGAATGACGCCGTAAGGTCGAGGCCGAGGTCGCGCGCGGCCCGAAGGCCCAGGCCCGGCGCCGGCTTGGCGCAGGCGCAACGGCCGTCCCCGGCGGCCGGGACGTGGGGGCAGGCGTAAAGGCCGTCGAGGGACGCGCCCAGGCGGGCGAACTCCTCCCGGAAGCGCAGGTGCAGGGCGTCCATCTCGGAAGCGTCGAAATAACCCCGTCCGACGCCGGATTGGTGGGTCACGACGACCGCGGCGAAGCCGGCCCGCTTCAGCAGCCGGACGGCCTCGATGGCCTCCGGGTAGATGTGGACCTGGCGGAAGTCGGCCGGATAGCCGGTGTCTTCGTTGAGGGTCCCGTCGCGGTCGAGGAATACGGCCCTGCGCTTCGTCATGGCAAACGTTCGCCGGCGGCGCAAAACTCCGGGCAGCCGGCTAAGAGGCGGGCTTGTCCGCCTTGTCGGGCTTGGTCTTCGCGCCGTCGCCGGAGCCCGACGGCGTCCCGGCCCCGGCCTCCGTCTTGGCCCTGCCGTCCTGTCCCGGCTTGGCCGGCTGAGCGCCCTTCTTGGCATAGTCGGTGACATACCAACCGTTGCCCTTGAATTGGAGGGCGGGGGGAGAGATCCTTTTGACCATCGGGCCGCCGCAGAGGGGGCATGTCTCGAGCGGCTTGTCGCCGGCCTTTTGCAGGAGCTCGCAGACCTCGCGGCATCGGGTGCATTGATATTCATAGAGGGGCATGGTCCGATCTCCGGAAACAAAAGTCTATTATAGCAGAATTCGCCTCCGCTATCCCGAGGCTACTCGTGAAAGACGATGGCTTCGAAGACGGACAGCTTGGCCCCTCGGCGCCAGGCGTCGCGCGGCAGACCGGCCTTGACGCAGCATTCCCCCAGGAAGGTCTCGCGGTCCCAGCCGTGCTCGACCGGCACCTGAGGCAGGAGCAATCCCCTGCGGTCGTCCCGTTCGACGATGAGGCCATGGGTGCCGACCTTGACGCGGCGGGGATCGTCGATCTCCCGGGGCAGCGTCAGGACCGAGATCTCCACGCGGAGCTCCCGGAGCTCCGCGGCTCTGACGGGCGGGAAGCGGGGATCCTCGGTGGCCGCGTAAATGGCCGCCCGGACGACGGCCTGGCCGAGCGGCAAGGTGGGCTCGATGAGGCCGATGCAGCCGCGAAGCTCGCCGGACCGCCGGAGCGTCACGAAAGCGCCGCGGAAGGCCCGGAGCTTGTCCTTGCCCGAGAGGTCCTCGATCTCGACTCGCCGGGCCAGGAACTCCTTGATCGCCGCCCTGGCCAGCCTCAGGAGCTCGGCCTTCTCCTCTCGGTCCAAGCTGAAAGCCTCCTGGACCGGCCCGGCCCCCGCGCGCACCGCGGCGGCCAGGTAGCCGACGACGGGGCCTCCGGACCCGGACGAGTCCGTCCGGGCCAGGAGCTCGACCTCGGGCCGGCCGATCTTGTCGGCCAGAAGGAGGACCGCGGCGACGGCTCCGCCGCCGCACATGATGTTCTCGCCGGCCTCGACCTTGCGGATGATCGTCTCGATCCTCAGGTCCTCGATGAGCGAGGCCGTGGCCGCGTCCGTGGCCCGGGCTTTGTCCTTCGGCAGATAGTGAGAGAGGTCGGTCGAGGCGATGACCACGACGTTCTTGCCCCGGCAGGCCCTGGCCAAGGCCGCGGCCAGGGTCCGGATGGTCGACCGCGATTGGTCGCCCATGACGATGGGCACGATGGCCGCGCCCGGCAGGGCCCTCTGGACGAAGGGGACCTGGACCTCGACCGAGTGTTCCTCGGCGAAAGCCTGGGGCTTGAAACGGAAGCCCGAGGCCTTGGCGATCGCGCCGGCCAGGTCCGCGTCGACGCGGGCGACGCCGAGCGGGGTCTCGAATCCCCCCTCGGGCCAGATCGAGGCGCCCTCGAAGGCGACCCGGTGGGAAGGCCCGATGATGACCGCCGTTTCGACGCCGCGGCCCCGGACGAGGGCGTAGGAGGCGGCCGCGGTCCGGCCCGAATAGACGTACCCGGCGTGGGGGACGATCAGGCCGACGATGCGGCCCGCCCGGGGCGGGGCCTCGGGCCGTGACGCCGCGGCGGAGTCCAGATAGCCGTCGATGTCGGCCGCCAGGCGGGCCGGATCGGCGGGATAGAATTGGCCGGCGAAAACGGCCGGTCGGACGCCCTGCCCGGCCGCCGACGACGGGAAGAAGACCGCCAGAGCGGCCAGGGCAAGAAGGGCTCGAGACATGATCGTTCTCCGCGGCGGGTCCCCGGCCCCCGCACTCTCAATATATCGGCGGCCGGTCGAAAAATCAATCGAATCAGGCCCGGGCCGATTGACATTTCGGCGCGTTTCCATAAAATAGGGAGAGGGAAGGTTCCGATGAAAGGCTTCTTCAAATTCCTGTTGGCGATGCTGACGCTGGGCACGGCGTTTTTCCTTGGCCAGTATTACGGGAAGGAAACGGAGAAATCCAAGATCCCGATCTTCCAGGACGATTCCGAACGCCCCGAGTGATCCGTCCGAGCCCGGTCCGGTATAGAGCGCGGAGGGCCCTGAGATGAAGTGGAGCGTGACCGGCATCCTCATCCTTTTCGCCGCGTTCATCGCGCTCCTCATCTTCAGCCCGAACC
>DSDX01000139.1 GCA_011048485.1 Candidatus Aminicenantota bacterium
CCGCGGGAGAGGTAGCCCGACTGGACGAGGAAGAACGCGGCCGCGGCCAGGGTGGCCGCCCAGAGGAACCAGCGGTATGTCGGCACCTTCATGGCGAAACGCTAAACCATTCTATCATCTCCGCTTCAGCCATTGCAAGGGATCGAGGGCCTTGGTCCTGTAGCGGACCTCGAAATAGAGGCACTCCCCCTTGAGGGAGCCGGTGTCGCCGACGAGGCCCACGGGCTGGCCGGCCCGGACGATGTCGCCGACCCCGGCCAGGAACTCCGAGCAGTGCCCGTAGAGCGTGTAGTAGGTCATGCCGTGGTCGACGATGAGAAGGTTGCCGTAGCCCTGGAAGTAATCGGCGTAAACGACCTTGCCCGGGTGGATGGCCAGGATGAGCGACTTGTCCCGGCCCGGCGAGATCTCGATGCCCTTGTTCTCCACGACGGTCTTGAAGTCGGGGTGCCGCTCGAACCCGAAGGCCGTGATGACCCGGCCCTCGAGGGGCCAGGCCAGCCGGCCCTTGAGCTCGTTGAGGGGGACCCAGCCGGGCGGCAGGACCCATTCCTGGCTGATGATCCTGTCGAGGAGCTTCCGGAGCTCCTCGGCGCTCTCCGCGAGCTCCTTCAGCGTCCGCTGATAGGTCGTGCGGTTGCGCCGGATCTCCTGGACGAGGGTCGCGTTCTTGCGCGCTTCGGTCTCGAGCTCCCGCCGCTTGAGGTCCGCGGCCCGGGCCATCGCGGCCAGGTCCCGCTGCTTGCTCTCGAGCTCGGCCTCGGGCGCGGAGACGGTCGAGCGAGGCCAGGAAGTCCGCGACGACCCGGTCCTGGCCGCGGGCCAGGAGCGCCAGGTGCTTGCTCTCGGCGGCGTAGGTCTCGATGTCCCGGGCCCGCAGCAGGAACTGGAAGAAATCGACGCGGCCGTATTTGTAGATCGTGACCAGCGTCCGCTCGATGGACTCCCTCTCGCGGTCGATCCGCTCGCGGATCGTCCGGATGTTGCCCTGGATCGCGACCAGATCGGCGCGGCCCCGCTCGAGTTCGAGGTTCTGGGCCGCGAGCTCGCGCTCGACCAGGCTCTTGTTGAGGTTGATCCGGGTCAGGGACGTGAGGATCGAGGATTCTCTCCGGGCCTCGGCCTCGAGACGGTCCCGGAGGTCCTTGATCTGGCCGTTGATGCGGGCCAGGCGCCGCTCGAAATCCGCGACGCTGTCCGACTGGGCGGCCGCGGGAGCGTTCGCGGGCGGCTTCGACGAGGCGGAGGTCTGGGCCGGGAGCGCGGCCGGCGCGGCCGACGGGACAAGGAGGGGGATGAGGAGGGAGGCGAAGAGGGTGACGAGGCGGAGGGCCCGGACGGCGGCGGCGCGAACAGTTCGCATCCCTTATTTTATACCACATCTCGGGGCCGCCCGATGCCCCGGGCGATCGCTGTCGCGCCCGCGCCGGCCGCGCGCGGCATCCTGGACCGCCTTTGTCGGGGGCCGATGAGCCGGGCCTGCCGATCCCTGCCGGCGGCAGCGGGCCATGAGTCG
This sequence comes from Candidatus Aminicenantota bacterium, assembly GCA_011048485.1. Taxonomy (GTDB): domain Bacteria; phylum Acidobacteriota; class Aminicenantia; order Aminicenantales; family Saccharicenantaceae; genus RBG-16-66-30. The sequence goes on from DSDX01000139.1 coordinate 1,517, forward strand.
CTTCGCCTGGCGGTGACAGACCAACAGCAGAGGCACCGCCTCCTTCGTGCCTGCCTCCTTCAAGAAGGGGCCATTTTCGCTTGGCTATCACACCCGCTCCCCGCGCCCTACCGGGATGCGCCGGGTGATGGTACAATCGAAAGGATGGCCCCCGTGTCGAGAAGCTTTCAAGTCTTCGTCAAGCCGGCGGGCGGCGCCTGCAACATGGCCTGTCGCTACTGCTATTACCTGGACAAGCGGCCGGCCGAACCCGGGTCCGCGCCGGCCCGCATGCCCGGCGACCTGCTCGAGACCTACGTCGCCCAACACTTCGCGGCCTCGCCCGACGAGACCGTCCTGTTCTCCTGGCACGGCGGCGAGCCGACCGTCCTGGGGCTCGACTATTTCCGCGGCGTCGTCGCGATCGAGCGCCGCCTCTGCCCCCCGGGCCGGCGGTTCGCCAACGGCCTGCAGACCAACGGGACGCTCCTCGACGACGACTGGGGCCGGTTCCTCGCGGCCGAGGGCTTTGCCGTCGGGATCAGCCTCGATGGCCCGCGCCGCCTCCACGACCGCTATCGCCGGACCCGGGCCGGGCGGTCGGCCTTCGACGACACGATGCGCGGCCACGAGGTCCTGAGACGGCACGGCGTCCCTGCGGAGATCCTCTGCGTCGTCGGCGCCCACAACGTCCGTCATCCCGCCGAGGTCTATCGATTTTTCAAAGGGCTGGGAGCGTCCTTCGTGACCTTCCTGCCCCTGGTCGAGCGCCGCCCGTCCGCGCCGCGCGGGGTCAGCCCCGAGTCGGTCCCGGCGGCGGACTGGGGCGATTTTATGCGCGCCGTGTTCGACGAGTGGGTCGCGGGCGACATCGGGCGGATCAAGATCCAGATCGTCGAGGAGGCGGCCCGGACGGCCTTCGGCCAGGAGCACTCCCTGTGCGTCTTCCGGCCCGTCTGCGGCGACGTTCCGGTCCTCGAGCGCGATGGCAGCGTCTACGCCTGCGACCATTTCGTGGACGACGTCCACCGCCTGGGCAACATCAAGGACAGGCCTCTCGCCGAGCTCATCGAAAGCCCGGTCCAGCGCGCGTTCGGCCTGGCCAAGCGGGCCATGCTCCCGAACGTATGCCGGACCTGCGATGTCCTGGAGATGTGCAACGGGGAGTGCCCCAAGAACCGCTTCGTGCCGGACCCCGAGGGCGGGCCTCCGCTCAATTATCTCTGCGAAGGCTACAAGGCCTTCTTCGGCCACATTCGGCCGTTCGTCGACGCCGTGGCGGCCGAATGGCGCCGCCAGAACGCCTGACCTAGCCCTTGAGCTTGGCCTCGAGGAACGCGACCGTGCGCTTCCAGGCCAGCTCGGCTGCTTCTTTGTGATAGCGCTGGCCGGTGTCGTTCATGAAGGCGTGCCCGGCGCCCTCGTACATGTGGATGGCGTACTCGACGCCGGCTTTCTTGAGGGCTTCTTCGAAGGCCGGGATGCCGGCATTGATGCGCTCGTCGTTGCCGGCGTAGTGGATGAGCATGGCCGCTTTGATCTTGGGCACGTCCTCGACCGCGGGCTGAGAGCCGTAGAAGGGGATGGACGCGTCGAGGTCGGGCGCGTTGACCGTGACCTGGTTGGTCACCCCGCCGCCCCAGCAGAAGCCGGTGCAGGCGACCTTGCCCGTCGCCTGGGGCCCGGTCTTCAGGTAGGCGACGGCGGCGACGAAGTTCTTCGTGTTGGCCGCCCGGTCGAGCTTCTGGAAGAGCGGACGGGCCTCCTGGGGATCGGACGGCGTGCCGCCGAAAGGCGACAGGGCGTCGGGCGCGACGGCGTGATAGCCTTCGAGGGCCACGCGCCGGGTCACGTCCTCGATGTGGGGGACGAGGCCCCGGTTCTCGTGGATGACGACGACCCCGGGCAGCTTCCCGGCGCCTTTCGGCTTGGCCGAGTAGGCCCGCATCTCGCCGCCCTCAATCGGGTACTTGATGTAGCCCGTCTCGAGGCGAGGGTCGTCGGCGGGGATGACTTGGCCGCCAGTTCCCGCGCCATCGAAGGCGGGCAGGAGCGCCGCCGCCGCGGCCGTGCCGCCGGCGATGGCGGCCAGCCGGGCGAAGAACTTGCGCCGGTCCATGCCGCCGCCGGCGTACTCTTCGTAGAGGTCCTTGATCTCAGGGCTCATGATTGGACTCCCTCCTCTCGTTCTACCTCAATGTCACAAACCCATCCTAGGAAACGATCTCCACCCTGTCAAGGGCAGTCGCCGAAGGAGTTCCTGAGGTCGCCCTGGGGAACCCTCTCCCCGCAACGAGGGCTCCCCAGGCCATACGAATGTGTCGCGCTTCCGCTATTTGAATCGGAAAGAGGCCGAATGGGCCCCGCCATCGGCCAGGTTCAGGACCATGACCCGGCACTGCCCGGCGTAGCTCTTGGGCGTTTTCCAATTGAATTGCCAGAGGCCGTCACCCATGTACTGCAGCCCCGACGACCCGGCGTAGACCTCTATCACCTCTTCTTCCAGGGCGTCGCCCATCGATTCGCAGTTGACGCTATAGGAGGTCAAGCTCGTGAAGCTCGCCGCGTCCGATATCGGCGTCCCGTCGAGATCGGTGACGAGCCACTTGACGGGAACAGTCGACCCGGCCTTGGCGCTGTTGACGGCCGGCTGGTTGTCGACGGGGCTCATGAAGCCCGTGAACGTGAAGACCCGCCTGACCGTGATCGAGACCGTGGCGATATTGGAATTGACCTTGGTGTCGTTGACCTGGAAGGTGAAGGAATCCGGGCCATAGTAGAAGTCGGCTGGCGTATAAACGACCTGTTCTCCGAACATGACGATTGCGCCGTGGGCCGGCCCGGAGAGGATCGTATAGGTCAGGGCATCTCCGTCGACGTCAGACAAACCACCCAAGGTGATCGTCAGGGTGATATCCTCGTCCGTGGAAACAGCCTGGTTTTCTGCGACCGGGACGTGATTGACGGCGATCGTGACGGTCGCCTCGTCCGAGTCCTCCGTCCCGTCGTTGACGCTGAAGGTGAATTCATCGGGCCCGTAATAGGTGTTTTCGGCCGTGTAAACGAGGTTCGGGGCGTCCCCCGTCAAGTCCCCGTGTGATGGGCCTGAAACGACCGTGTAGGTGAGTTCGTCGTCGTCCTCGTCGGACGCGGTGAGTGTGATGTCTACGGCAACGCCGGCATTTGCGCTCACGTCCTGGCCGTCCGCGACCGGGGCGTGATTCAAGGGATAATGGATCAACATGATTTCCAGGCTTCCGGCCGTATTGCCTTCGGCGGAGGCGAAACTCGTCGAATGACCGACGATATAAAGGTCACGCCCGTCTGTTGAAACCGCTTGAGCCCAATCGACCCCGCTTCCGCCGATCGTGTCAAGGAGTTGGTAGCAACCGGAAATCGGATCGATCTCGTAGATGACCACATCCGCGTCCCCGTCCTTCATGCCTGTGTGTGGGCTTTTATAGCTGTAACCGACGGCGAAAAGACGGTTGCCAACAGCGACGATGCCTGTGAATATGTCCTCATAAAGTCCGCCCCAGGAGGAATGCCAGAGCCTGTTCCCGAACTCGTCAAATTTTTCGACAATGAAATCGAAATCGCCGGCGCCGCCACCGGTCGGGATCGCGCGACCCGCGGCATAGACCGTGTCGCCCAGCGCCGCAACGGCGTGGAACTGGCCCGAATAACCTGGATAGGGAAGGTTGATATCTGCCCGGCACTTCCAAACTCTCTCGAGGGCGAAGTCGTATTTCATCAGCACCGGCCGTTGTCCCCAGTCCCAACAACCCTTATCCTCATATTGATAGGGCAACCAGCTTTCGCCAGCGGCATAAAGATAGCCATTCAGAATGGTGAGGCCACGGACATTGCTCATCCCCTTTTGAGGAGAAGTGTAGTAAGAGCCCAAATCGATGCCCGGTTCTGTGACGCTTTTGACCATGGTTCCGGCTGCATCGTACTTTGCCATGACAAAGGGGCCGCTATTACCCCATCCATATTGTTCGGCGTTCCCTCCCGCGTAGACATAATCAATCCCGCCCTCGTTGCTTACGGCGGCGGCGTAATACCATTCGTATCCGCGGTAGGGAAAGAAATTATGGCTTCCGCAGCCCAGATGTTCTCCCTCAAGCGTGTACCGTGAAAAAAGGACCTTCGGTTCGGTCCCCCCACAACCATCGGCAGCTCCGCACGCTGGCGGAATGGCGTCTCCGATGGAAAAGAAAAGTGTTTCCGTCGCAGCCAGGCTCTGAGGTTCTTGGCCAGCCTGCAAGAGCGTCCATTGCGGCGTTGTGCTAAACGGGATCGGATAGGAACGCAGCCACGCCTGGCCAGGACAGCCCGCGACAATGACTTGGTTACCCTTGAC
>DSDX01000241.1 GCA_011048485.1 Candidatus Aminicenantota bacterium
AGAACAATTCGCCCCGGATCGCCTTTCCCCGCCAGATCGCGATGTACTTGGCCAAGGAGCTCACCAACTCGTCCTTGCCCGAGATCGGCAAGAAATTCGGTGGAAAACACCACACGACCGTCATCCACAGCATCCGCAAGATCGAGAAGCTCCGCCAGGACGATCCCGAATTCAACAAGGAGATCAACAGCCTTCTGGCCTTCATCCAATGAGCGGGATCAGCGGTTTCGGGCGGTTATGCACATTTCCAGAGGTCTTTCTTATTTCTCTTCTTGATTTCATGTTTTATTCTGATTTAAATAATAAGAACTAAAAATAAGAAGCCGGCGCGAAAGGTGAGCCCATGAAATTCTCACTTCCCAAGGAAGCGTTGCTCGGAGAGTTGCAGATCCTTCAAGGCATCGTCGAGAAAAGGAACACGATGCCGATCCTGGCTAACGTTCTCATGAACGTCACGGCCAACGACATCGAATTGACCGGTACGGATCTCGAGGTCGGCCTAAGGACCCATATCGGGGCGGATATCGAAGAGGCCGGGGCCATCACGGTCAACGGCAAGAAGTTCTTCGAGATCGTCAAATCTCTGCCGGATGGCCAAACGGTGAGCGTCGAGCTCAAGGACGAGACGCTCGAAGTCCGGGCGGGCGAGAGCGAATTCAAGGTCCTCTGTCTTCCGAAGGAGGATTATCCTCAGGTCCCCGACGCGAAGTTCGATCCGGGCTTCGTCCTGCCTCTTCAGGGCTTCAAGGACATGATCGAACGGGTGTTCTACGCCATAACCCAGGAACAGCGTTACTACCTGAACGGCGCGCTCTTGTCCTTGAAGAACAGGCAGATCGAGCTGGTCAGCACGGACGGGCACCGGCTCTCGTATACGAAGCGGGCCGAGGACGGATTGAAGGTCGAAACGGACCTCAGCGTGATCGTGGCCAAAAAGACCCTGAACGAGATCCGCAAGCTCGAGGACGAAACCTTAGGTTTCGACCTCGACGACAATAACCTCTTCTTCCGGGCCGGGGCGCGAACCCTCATTTCGCGCATCATTGAGAGCAAGTTCCCCAATTACCAGGCCGTCATTCCCAAGGGCAATCCGGGCCGGCTGGTGATCGACCGGGTCGCGTTGGCCGAGGCCATCCGGAGGGTCTCTCTCCTCTCGGCCGAGCGCTCCAAAGGCATCAAGTTCACCCTGGAGAAGAACCGCCTGAGGCTCTTCTCCTCGAACCCGGAGATCGGCGAGGCGCGCGACCGCCTGGACGTCGAATACAAGGGTCAGGACCTGGAGATCGGCTTCAACGCCCAATACCTGCTCGATTTCCTCACCGTCGTTGGCGTCGAAAAGGTCGTTTTCGAGCTCAAGGACGAGAACAGCGCCGTCCTCATGAGGCCGGACGCGGAGGACGGGCTCACGAACCTCTATGTCCTGATGCCCATGAAGATCTGAGGCTCGTCCCGCGCGATCGGCGGGAGTCAGGCCTTGGGTTCGGCGGCCGGCGCGGCCGGCGCCGCCGGGGCGGCGGCCTTGGGCTTAATCACCGCGCGGACGTAGATCCATTCGGCTTTCAGCTTGTGGCGGTCGTCCGCGGCGATCTCGTGGAGGTTGTCGATCTGCATGGCCTTGGGATTGGTCGGGCAGGAGTCGACGCACTGGGCGCAGTGGATGCAGCGGTCGTTGTGAATGATCATGCGGAAGCGCTTCTCGGCCGGGTCGACGTCGCTGATCTCGATGGCCTCGGCCGGGCAGTCGCGCTCGCAGGCCTTGCAGACGATGCAGAGCTCGGGACGGAGATAGGGCGTGCCCCGGAAACCCGGCGGCACCGCGATCTTCTTGAACGGATAATCGATCGTCGCCGGCTTCTTGAAGAGATGGCGCAGGAGCTCGGGCAGGAAGGCGGCTATTCTCATGACAGGAATCCCTTCAGAAGGATCGTGGCCAAGAGCTGGAGGACGGCCAAGGGGGCCAGGACCTTCCAGGCGAACGAAACGACTTGGTCGATGCGGATCCGCGAGGTCATGGCGCGGATGAGGGACAGGAGGAAGATGACGAACAGGGTCTTGACGATGAAGTGGAGGAGGCCGACGAACGGCCCTCCCGGGAAGCCGCCGAGGAAGACGGCGGCGAGGAGGCCGCTGGCCACCACCATCTCGATGTCGATGGTCAGCCGGAACAGGGCCAGCTTCTTGCCCGAGTACTCGGTGAGCGTGCCCCCGACGATCTCGGTCTCGGCGTGGGGGATGTCGAACGGGGTCCGTTCGAGCTTGGCCTGGACAGCGATGACGGCGACGACGAAGCCGACGATGTTGACGATGAGCAGGAGGGGCTTGGCCTGGTAGAACGCCGCGATCTCGGCCAGGCGCCAGGAGTCGGCCAAGATGGCCGGGCTCAGGACGGCCAGGAACAGGGGCACCTCGTAGCCGAAGAGCATCGTCAGGACGCGGGCCCCGCCGATCGTGGAGAAGAGGTTGGTCGAGGACCAGGCCGCGAGGAAGAGGATGAGCGTCGGGAGGCTGAGCAGGTAGAGCATGACGATGATGTCGCCGGAGAACGAGGTCCAGTTTGGGCCGGCCAGGTCGAAGTTCCAGACGGGCAGGAGCAGGCCGGCCGTCGTGACGACGGCCAGGCTGATGGCGGGGAGGACGTTGAAGAGGCCCTTGTCGGCCGCTTCGGGGACGACGTCCTCCTTGGCCATGAGCTTGAAGAAGTCGGCGATGGGCTGGAGGATCCCGAAGCGGCCCGTGTGGGTCGGCCCCATCCGGTTCTGGAGGCGGGCGTAGACCTTGCGGTCGTACCACTCGCAGAACGTCGAGTAGACGAACAGGAACAGGATCCCGGGGTAGACGAGGAGATAGAGGAAAGTTCTCACAACGGCCATACCGCATTCCTTTTCACGGGGGCGTTCTTGGTCCGGGCCAGGGCCAGCTTCCGCAGCTCGGCCGTCGAGACGACCGATTCCTCGCCGGTGCGGGCGCTGACCAGGGTCACGGCCCGTTCGGCGCAGCAGATGCAGGGGTCGATCGCGGCGAAGATGAGCGGGATGTCGGCGATGAAGCCGTTCTTCAGCATCTCGACCGTGGCCGGGTAGTTGCCGAGCGTCGGGGCCCGGACCTTGAGGCGCTCGGGCTTGTCCGTGCCGTTGGCCTTGATATAGTGGATGTTCTCGCCGCGCGGCGCTTCGTAGCGGCTGACGACCTCCCCGGGCTTGGCCTTGCGCGGGGCCTTGCAGGCGATGTCGCCGTCGGGCAGGTTCTTCATCATCTGCTCGATCATCTTGTAGGCCTCGAGGACCTCCTTGATGCGGACGACGACCCGGCCGAGGACGTCGCAGGTGTCGGCCGTCGCGACCTCGAAGTCGAGTTCGTCATAGACGGCGTAGGGGTCCTCCTTCCGGACGTCGCGGTCCCAGCCCGAGGCCCGGGCGGTCGGCCCGACGGCGCACAGGGAGATGACCTGCTCCAGGCTGAGCAGGCCGACGCCGGCGATCCTGGCGACGAAGCTGGGCTCGTTGGCGCCCAGGTCGAGGTAGTACTCGCTGCGCTTCCTCAGCGTGGCCACGCCCTCGAGGATCTTGGCCTTTTGGGCCTCGTCGAGGTCCCGGCGGACGCCGCCGACCGTGTTGATGGCATAGTGGACGCGGTTACCGGTGATCATCTCCAGGAGGTCCATGACGATCTCGCGGTCCCGCCAGACGTACATGAAGAACGAATCGAAGCCGGCCTCGTGGCCGGCGACGCCGAGCCACAGGAGGTGGCTGTGGATGCGCTCGAGCTCGGAGACGAGGTAGCGGATGTACATGCCGCGCTTGGGCGGCTCGAGCTCCATCAGCTTCTCGACGCCCTGGACGAAGCAGGTGGAGTGGGAGTGGGAGCAGATGCCGCAGATGCGCTCGGTGAGATAGATGTTCTGGATGTAGTTCTTCCCCTCGGCCACCTTCTCGACGCCGCGGTGATTGTAGCCGAGCCGGATGTCGGCGTCCGTGATGACCTCGCCCTCGACCGTCATGCGGAGGCTGATCGGCTCCTTGAGGGCCGGGTGCTGGGGCCCGATGGGGATTTGGAACTTCATGACTGTCCTCCGGGGATGACTTCCTTCGGCCGGTCGTGTGTCCAGTCCTTCCTCAGCGGATGCTGGCCCTCCGGCCAGTCGTCCGAGAGCAGGAGACGGCGCCCGTCGGGGATGCCGTCCACGACGATCCCGAACATGTCCTGGACCTCGCGCTCATAGAGGATGGCGCCGGGGATGACGGTCGTGATGGTCGCGACGCGAGGATCATCCCTGGGGATCTCGGTCCTGAGGTTGAAGTCGTGCTCCGGCGTGGAGAAATGGTAGATGATCTCGAAGGCCGTCCCCAGATCCACGCCGCTGATGGTCGAGAGCAAGACAACGCCGTAGGCGTCCCGGAGCCGGGTCGTCACGGCGACGAGGTCGCCGGGGGCGACCTTGAGGAAGAGCCGGCGACGGGCCGGGTTGGCGATCTCGACCCGGTCGCCCAGGTCGGCTTTGAGCTTGTCGATGAGTTCGGCGTCGGTCATGGCATGTCCTCGAACCTAAAGTTTGCCCAGGAGCTTGACGACGCCGTCGACGATGGCGTCGGGCCGGGCCGGGCACCCCGGGACGTACATGTCCACGGGAATGACCTGGTCGATGCCTCCTAGGATATTATACGAGCCCCGGTAAACGCATCCGGCCATGGCGCAGGCGCCCACGGCGATGACGAACTTGGGATTGGGCGTCTGCTCGTAGATGCGGATGAGGCGGTCCTTCATCTGGCGCGTCACGGGCCCGCTGGCGACGATGACGTCGGCGTGCCGCGGCGTCGCCTTGAGCAGGATGCCGAAGCGCTCGATGTCGAAGCGCGGCGTCAGGGCGGCGACGATCTCGATGTCGCAAGCGTTGCAGGCGCCCGAATTGAGGTGCAGGATCCAGGGCGACTTGATCCTGGACCAGCGGGCGAGCTTGTTGAGCATGTTAACTCCTTGTGACCAGGGCCGAGACGGACAGGGCGATCATGACCAGGTAGAAGAGGGCGAAGAAGACGATCTTGCCCGCGGGGACGGTGGCGATGACCAGGACCGCGACGTGCATCATGGTGAAGAACAGGGCGATGAAGAAGAAGAGCCGGTATCCGAATTGGATCTTGACGCCGGGGATGTCCTCGCCGCAGGCGTAGGTCGTCAGCTTGCCGCCGACCCGCGTCAGCTTGGGCGCCATGCCCCGGCCCAGGGCGTAGAGGCCGAAGGCCACGGCGAGATAGACGAAGAAGGCGACGGGCGGGGAGAGAAGGATGCCGATACCTGTCATGGCTTACCCTTTCAACCTGGTCAGGCCGCGGATGTCCAGGGACTTCGTGGTCCGGTAGGCGTTGATGATCAGGGCCAGGGCCGTGGCCACGAGACTGACCTCGATGACGATGTAGGTGACGACCAGCGCCTGGGCGGTCAGGATGCTGGCCTTGGCGAAGCCCGTGGCCAGAAGGAGCAGGCTGACGCCCTTGCCGACGATCTCGATGGCGATCAGGAGCTTGATGAGGTTCCGCTTGCCCAGCAGGCCGAGCAGCCCGGCGAAGACGAGGGCGGAGGCGAAGAAGAGGTAGAGATACCAGGTGTTAGTCATGGTTGTCCCTCTTGCGGAATAGGGCCAGGACCGCGAAGACGCCGGCCAGGATGACCGCGATCTGGCCAACGAGATCGAGCGTCCGGCCCTTCCAGAGGACGTCGCCGAAGGTCCCCGTTTCGGCCCCCGAGGCCAGGGCCGGCACTTGGCCGACCAGGCCCTTCATGACCAGGGCGTCGATGACGATGAAGGCGACGAAAACGACGGGGAAGGCCCAGTTCACGAGCCGCGATTCGCGG
>DSDX01000242.1 GCA_011048485.1 Candidatus Aminicenantota bacterium
CAAACTAACAGTTTAGTTTTATAATAGGAGCGCCATGAAAGAACTGACCCGAGCCGAAGAACAGATCATGCATGTCCTCTGGGCCCTCGAAAAGGCTTTCGTCAAGGACATCATCGAGCGCCTGCCCGATCCCAAGCCGGCCTACAACACGGTCTCGACGATCGTGCGCATCCTGGAGAAGAAGGGCTTCGTCGATCACGAGGCCTTCGGCAAGACCCATCTCTACCGGCCCATCGTCGCCAAGGAAGACTATACCCAGGCCTTCCTCAAGCACTTCATCAAGGACTATTTCGACGACTCCTATCAGGAGCTGGTGTCCTTCTTCGCCAAGGACAAGGATCTGACCGTCGCCGAGCTCGAAGAGATCCTGGCCGCCCTCCGCGAGGAGATCAAGCGCCAAAAAGCGGAAAAAAATGGCTGACGTCGCCCTCTATCTGCTCCGTTCCGGCGCCTATCTCGCGCTTTTCTATGCCTTCTTCTGGCTCGTCCTCCGAAGGGAGACGTTCTTCGCCCTCAACAGGGCCTACCTCCTCGGTGCGGCCGTCCTCTCGCTGGCCCTGCCCTTTCTCCGGGTCCCGTCGCCCTTCTTCGAAAAAGTGATCTACGCTTCGGGGATCCCGGCCCGAATGGATCCGGCCTCCCTTCCCGCCCCTTCCCGCAGCCTCGGGGGCTCGGAGCTCCTTCTCGTCGTCTACGCCGCCGGCGCAGGGCTGCTGCTTCTCCTCTTCCTTGCCCGGCTGGGCCGCCTGGCCCTGCTCATAGGCCGGTGCGGGTGCGTGCGCCAGAGGGGTCTGCGGGTCGTCCTCTGCGGGTACCCCGGCGAGTCCTTCTCCTTCTTCCATTTCGTGTTCCTCAACAGGGCGAAGGTCTCGGAGCGGGACACGGAGCGCGTCCTGGCCCACGAGCTGGCCCATGTCCGGCAGCTCCATTCTCTCGACATCGTCCTCGCGGAGCTCCTGACCGCCTTCCAATGGTTCAATCCTTTTGTATGGCCATACAGAAGATCGCTGCGCGAAACCCACGAATACCTGGCGGACCGGGCAGTCGTCGCGCAGGGCTGCAGTCTCGCCGGGTATCAGCTGCTCATCGTCGAGCAGCATGTGGGCGGCAAGCTGCTCGAACTGGCGAGCGGCTTCCGGGCATCCCAGATCAAAAGGAGGATCGACATGCTATCCAGGCAAGAGACAAAAGGATTGGCGCGGTGGAAACCGCTTCTCGTCTTGCCCCTGGCCGTGGTCCTCGTCCTGGTCTTCGCCGAGTCCAGGACGGTCGTCCAAGAGGGCTCGGCCGCCATCGCGGCCCCGGCATCCGCGGCCCCGCTCCCCCAAACGACGTCCGAGGAGGAGTTGGCCAAGGCCATCAAGGAGAAGGCCATTCAGCTCGAGGAGATGAAGAAGAAGAACGCGGAGACCATGGCCAAGCTCGAGGCCAAGCTCGAGGAGGCGCCCGACGCCGCGGTCAAGGAGAAGATCCTGGCCGCGATGAAGGAGCAGAAGGTCATGGCCCTCGAGCTCAGCGCTAAGGAGGGGACGCTCCAGATGAAGAAGCTCGAGTACGCGCTGAACAAGGAGACCGACCTGGCCAAGAAGAAGCAGCTCCAGCACAAGCTCCAGGAGCTCCACAAGCAGACGGACGAGTGCATGAAGAAGGCCGAGCAGCTCCGCGAGACCGAGCTCAAGAAAGCCAAGATCGGCGAGGAAAAGAAGGTCGAGAAGAAGTAGCTCGAGATCCGATCCCCAAGAGTGGCGGGGCCCGGCCACGGCACGGAGCCGGGCCCCGCTCCCCTGAGTTTTCTCCATCGAAGCCCGGACGATCGCCCGTGGTTTCGCATCAGGTTTTTGCTGTCCCGGGCCCACCCGCATTGACAGCCCTCTGGGGCGGGGCTATCATCGTTCCAGAGTCAAGCCGATCTGCCGGTCCCAAAAGGGCTTGATGCCTGCCCAAGGGGCCGGCCCCGGCGCCGGGAGGGTCGAATGAGGCACGGGATTCTCCGCAACGCGATTTGCGCGCTCTCGCTGCTGATGCTCTTCGGTGGTTGTGTGATCGAGAGCGACCAGCCCTCGACCGTGGCGGCGCCGGCCTTCAGCCCCCTGCCCGGGACTTACGCTTCGGCCGTGGACGTCACGATCACGACCACGACGCCGGGCGCGACGATCCGCTACACGACGGACGGGTCGACGCCGACGGAGACGACCGGGGCCGCCTACGGGGCGCCCGTCCGTGTCGCCGATTCGCTGACCCTGACGGCCGTCGCGTTCCGGCCGGGCTGGACGGCCTCGCCCGTCTCCACCGGGCAATACACGATCTCGAATGTCGTCCAGGCGCCTGTCTTCAGCCCGGGGCCCGGCGCCTACACGGGCGCCCGCGACGTCGTCATCGTGACGGCGACGGCCGGGGCTTCCATCCGCTACACGACGGACGGCTCGACCCCCACGGAAACGAACGGAACGCTCTACGCGGGGCCCGTGCCCGTCGCCGAGACCCTGACGCTCAAAGCCGTCGCCTATCGCGCGGGTCTGACCACCTCGCCCGTGACATCAGGCTTGTACACGATCACGCCCCGGGTCGCGGCCCCTGTCTTCAGCCCGGCCCCGGGGACCTACGAAGACCCGCAGGACGTGGCCATCACGACGGCGACGGCGGGCGCGGCCATCCGCTACACGACCGACGGCTCGACGCCCTCGGAGACGCACGGGACGGTCTACACGGGGCCGGTGCCGGTCGCCGCGACGCTGACCCTCAAGGCCGCGGGGTATCTCGCCGGCTGGGCGGCCTCGCCGGTGACGTCCGGGGAATACAGGATCGGTCTTTTCGTCGCGGACCCCGCCTTCAGCCCGGCCCCGGGGACCTACGATGATCCGCAGGACGTCGCCATCACGACCACGACGCCGGGCGCGACGATCCGCTACACGACCGACGGCTCGGTCCCATCGGAAACGCGCGGGACGATCTACACGACGCCGGTGCCGGTCGCCGCGTCGCTGACCCTCAGGGCCATCGCCTACAGGTCCGGCTGGACCGCTTCGGCCGTGACCTCGGGGCTTTACACGATCGGGACGCCGGTCTTCAAGCAGTACGCGTACGTGGCCAACGCCGAATCCCATTCCGTCTCCGCGTTCGCGGTCGATCCCGAAACGGGTGTCTTGACGGCCGTCGAGGGATCCCCCTTCAGCGTGGGGAGCACCTATCCTTGGTCGCTGGCCGTCCATCCATCGCGCCAATACCTCTATGTCCTGAATTACGCCGGCCGAAATATCTCGGTCTTCGGCATCGACGCGGCCTCGGGCGCCCTGACGGCGACAGCGGGATCGCCATTTCCGACAGGCGGGGCCTACCCGGTCTGGATCGCCGTCGAGCCCTCGGGCCGGTTCCTCTACATGGCCGACTCGGCCCTGGACGGCATCAGGGGGTTCGATATCGATCCCGCGACGGGCGCCTTGACGCCCTTCAGCGGACCGATCTTCCCGACCGGGATCTCCCCGGCCTCCATCGCCGTCCATCCCGCGGGCGCGTTCGTCTTCACGGCGGATTCGGGGTCGCACACCATTTCCGTGTTCGGCATCGACGCCGCGACGGGCGACCTCGCACACGTCGCCGGTTCGCCCTTCCCGGCCGAAGGCCTGGCCCCGGCGACCGTCGCCGTCGACCCCTCGGGGAAGCGCCTGTACGTGACGAACGGGGCCTCGGATTCGCTCTCCGCTTTCGCCATCGGCGCCTCGACCGGGGCGCTCTCGGCCGTCGCCGGCTCGCCCTTCCCGGCCGGAGGAACGGCGCCGTCGTTCGTCGCCGTGGAACCCGCGGGGATGTTCGTCTACGCGGCCAACGCGGGCTCGACGGTTTCCGGGTTCGCCGCCGACGCCGTGACGGGCGCGCTGACGGTTGTCGCGGGGTCGCCGTTCGCCGCCGGGGGCGTCTATCCCAGGGCCATCGCTTTCGACCACGCGGGCCGGTACGCCTACGTGGCCAACGCCTACTCCGGCACGGTCTCGGCGTTCGCGATCGACGGGGCGACCGGCGCCCTTGCGGCGCTCCCGGGATCGCCCTTCACGGCCGGGACGGGGCCTTATTTCGTCGTCACGGTCCGGATCGCCCAGTAGCGCCCCAGAAAGCGACGATGCCTAAAGCGAAAGCCGTTATCGGCATAGGAATGGTCGTGATCGTCGCGGTCTCGATATGGGCGGGCCTCACCTCGGGCCCGATCAGAGGGATCGCCTATTTCTTTATCCTGACGGTCATGCTGTGGGCCTGGGCCAAAGTCAGGCACTGGATCTAGGCGAGGGCCGAGAGGCCGCCGCAGGACGCGGCCCCGGCCGGACGCGAACAGGCGTCAAATGGCGCGGGCGTCTTGATGGCCGGAGGCGTTCAGTCACCGCTGCGGGTGAGCGCGAGCTCGAGGAGGCCGCAACGGCAATCCGTAATCTCGGGAAATCCGAAATCGTAGCGAAGGAAATCTGTGCCGCCGTCCCAGAGCGCCAAGGAGCTGCCGCTCAGGGTGAAGTACATTCCTGTGCCGTCCCCATACATTAAATCTTCCAAGGGGATCCATCCCGGCCAAAAATCGATCTGGGGACGACCATCGTGGATCCAGCAGTACCAGATCCCGTAATTGACCCTGGGCACTTCGCCCGGCATCGTGAGCGTTACGGTGAAGGTCTGTTCGGTCTGCCCCACCTCGAGAACCATGGTGACCGTGCCCCCTTCGGCCACAAGATCACGCCGGAGATTGAGACACGAGCATGTCCCCTCGGCCTTTGTGGCCTGCCATGTGCCCGCGAGCTCTTTGGTCCAGGCCGCGATCTTCGCGGCGTCCGTCTCCGTTGCGTCTGTGCCCGTCGTCTTCACCGACGACTTCACGATCCCAGGGCTCGCGCCCGGGCCGGTGGGAGTTTCGGTGCAGGCCGCGGCCGCGAGGACCGCCAACGCGACGAAACCCGTAACCAAGCTATTTCTCATCTCGTCCCCCTTTTCAGGATCCAAGCCTCTGATCCAAAATTCGCCTTCCGCATCCATAGTAGGAAGGCCGGCGTCGCGCGTCCATAGACGGCGCCTTGACTCTATATTGCTTTTTTATTGTCTCCCGAAGACCGTTGAGGAAGCGATGGCATTGTGTGCTGTTTGCACATTGAACCGTTTGACGGTATTATATGCAAATGAATAACAAGGCTCAAATCACTTCCAAACCCCGCCGGAGCGGCGCGGCGGAGGCCTTTTGCGATGGCCGGTTGGCAATGGGGCGAGTCACGCTTGCCTTAGTTGATCTCGTCAAGGCATCAGGGCTGTCTGCATTGGCTGCCAAGCGCCAGCTGTCGCGCCTGCGCGGAAAAGCCGTCAGGATTTCTCCCCGGCAACCGTTTTACTTGATCGTAAGCCCGGAACATCGCAGCCTGGGCGCGCCGCCCCCGAACTGGTGGCTCCAGGATTACTTCGATTGGCTGGGCCGTCCATATTATCTCGCGCTTCAATCCGCGGCCAGTTCATACGGTTCGAATCCACAGGCACTCCAGATCACTCAAGTGATGACCAACAAACCACTAAGGCCTATCAAGGTCGGAAGAGCCCAGCTTCGATTCTTCGTGAAGCGCGGCATTGAACGGACACCGATACGACAACCCGTTGGAGCGGTCGCGCCTCTTTGCGTCAGCACACCGGAGGCGACCGCGTATGACTTGATTCGTTATGCAACGAGCATCGGCGGTATCGAACGCGCGGCTGAGACCATTCGCCCGTTGCTTCCGCTCATGCACGTCCGAGAACTCAAGCGGGTGTTGGACGCGGAGAACGAGGCCATCGTCGCACAACGGCTGGGATTTGTGATCGATGCGCTCGGCGCTGAAC
>DSDX01000300.1 GCA_011048485.1 Candidatus Aminicenantota bacterium
GACGTAGAAGTGCTCGCTGATGAGGTCCATGTGGTTCGAGGCCTCGGCCAGCATGGTCTTGCTCCAGCGTCCGACGGCGCCCACCGCGACGACCTGGACCGAGGGGTCCATGGCCTTCATGGCCACGGCGAACTGGGTATGCTTCTTGACGTAGTCGGAGAGGGGCATGTGGCCGAGCTGCCAATCTCCGTACATCTCGTTGCCGATGGCCCAGAACTTGACGCCCCACGGCTCGGGCCGGCCGTTGGCCGCCCGAAGCTTGCCCATCTTCGTCTCCGGCCCGCCGTTGGCGTACTCGAGCTCCTCGAGGGCCATGGTGACGTCGCCCAGGCCGCTGTTGACCGTGATGTAGGGCTCGGAGCCGATGATCCGCATCAGGTCCAGGTACTCGTGGATGCCGACGTCGTTGTGCTCGATACCCGTCCAGGCCGGGTTCTTGCGCGGCGGCCGCCGGTCGCGATCGCCGATGCCGTCGCGCCAGTCGTAGCCGCTGACGAAATTGCCGCCGGGCCAGCGGTAAACCGGCGCGTCGAGCTCCTTGAGGAGCGCCAGAACCTCGGGCCGGAAGCTCTCGATGTTGTCGGCCGGCATGATCGAGACCGTCCCGATCTTGAACGAACCGCGCCCCGACGAGACGATCTCGAGCCGGGCGTTCTCCGTCGTCGCCCCGGCCTTGAACGCGAAGGGGACGGTCCGGTAGTCGCGGCCCAGCCGCTCGACGGCCATCTCGCGCCTCGCCTCGGGTCCTTCGCCCCAGGCGATTATTACGCTGACGGGCGCGGCGCCCGCGTCGCCGGCGAGGACGATCCGCCCCAGGTAATCCTTGCCCTCAACCAGCGCCAGCGCCTCCTGGGCGATCCCGCCCGGCCCCTTCCCGCTGAGCCTGACGCGAGGCGAATGCTCGCCCGTGAACGGCCTCGCCTTGTCCATCGTGACGAGGGCCGGGTCGCCGACCGCCCTCCAGGGCGATTCCCCCTGGCCGACCGGCCAGAAGAACTTGCGGTCCTCGAGCATCTCGGCCCAGATGCCCTGGTAGATGCAACGGCCCAGGTGCTCGATGAACTGGCCGTAGATGTACTTGGACATGGGCCGTCCGGTCGCGTCGGCGTCGATCTCGACCTCGGGACGGCCGAGGTCGCGGCCGGACAGGCGGACGAGCTCGACGTCGTCGTACCAGGCCCGGCCGGTAGCCCGGCCCCAGCCTCCGAGAAGGCAGGTTACCTCGAGAGCGTCGTTGGCCCCGGCCTCGAACTCGACCTCGACGCGGGTCCAGTCGCGGGTCCCGGTGACGGCCGCGGTCCGCCACTCGCGCTGGCCGTGGACGTTGATCAGCGCCCCCCCGTTCTCGCCGGCGGCCAGGCCCTCGGTCTTGATCCAGCCGCCGAGCCGGTAGCGCGAGTAGGGCCGGATCGGGACCACGGCGACCCACGAGGCGTCGGCGCCTTTTTCGGACATGATCGTGACGCTGCGCCCGCCGGTGCGGGCCTCGGATGCGACGCCGAACGCCGCGTCGCTCCCGCGCTGCCATCTCCGGGGCGTCCAGCCCTTGGGGTTCTCCCCCTCCAGCTCCTCGAACGAACCGTTGGCGACGAACTGGGTGACGCCGCGAAGCGCGTCGTCCACCGCCGGCCCGCCGGACTTGCAGGATATCAGGCCGGTTAAGAGAGCGGCAGAAGCGGCGATGGCCAGACCAAGCGCGAGATGACCCATGCGGCGAGCTTTCATGACTTCTCCTCCTTCAGGGCTCCGCAGCGCCGCGGATGCGGCCAGGGGATGTCATGAGAGAAAGGGCCGAATGCCGCGGCCGGCGGATGGGAATGTATCGCGCCCCGGCGGCCCTGTCAACGCTGCCTTAACATCCCTCAAAGCCCTATCGAGGACCGGTCCCAGTCGATATTGCTGAGAGATCCGGGGTAAGGAAAGGGCGAAAAGATTTGATCTGCCTGGACATGCCACAGTTCCCGCTTGACACGGCACCGCCGTCCGGGTAACCCTTATCCCGGAATGACGAACATGCCCCGAAGCGGCCGCAAGCTCCTCTTCTTCGACTGCGAGACGACGGGGCTGCCGCGCGTCCGCTATTTCTCGCCGGAGGTCGTCGCGGATTGGCCCCGCCTCGTCCAGCTCGCCTGGGCCCGTTACGACCACCGGGGGATCGAGGAGAAGGCCCGGAGCTTCATCGTCAAGCCGGACGGCTTCAGGATCCCGCCCGACTCGACCCGGATCCACGGCATCACGCACGCCCGGGCCGTGCGCGAGGGCCGGAATCTGGCCGAGGTCCTGGACGAGTTTCTCGAAGCGGCGACAGTCCCCGAGACGACCCTGGTCGCTCACAATCTCGAGTACGACCGCAACGTCATCGCCGGCGAGCTCGTCCGGATGACCAGGCCACTCGGGTTCTTGGAGCTGGTAGGGATCTGCACGATGAAGGAGACGACGAACCTCTGCCGTCTGTCCCGGCCGGGGGGCGGCTACGGCTTCAAGTGGCCGACCTTGGAAGAGCTCCACACCTACGTCTTCGGCTTCTCCTACGAAGGGGCCCACGACGCGGCCAACGACATCGGGGCCTGCGCCCGCTCCTTCTTCAGGCTCGTCGAGGCCGGGCACTTCCGGATCTAGAAGCGGCCGTTCGGCGCGCTAAAGAGGCGGGGCCGGGGAGCCGAGGACAGCCGCCCCTCGGCTGGCGTCGAGCGGAAGGCGCCCTTGAAGGCCGCCCCGGCCGCGGGTATGATATCGGCATGAAGCTCGACGATCAGACCAACTATATCGTGTCGGGGCTCGAGCGATCGGGCACGTCGCTCCTCATGCAAGTCCTTCGCGCGGGCAGGGTCCCCTGCGCCTTCGATACGGCCTCGCGGCCGCCCGACGACAACAACCCCCGCGGCTACTTCGAGCTCGAGGGCGGAAAGATCATCAGCCGCCTCCGCGAGGGCGTTTTCCCCCTGCCCGACTACCGGGGCCGGTTCATCAAGATCACCGCCTACGGGATGACGTTCCTGCCGCCCGGCCGGTACTGCGTCATCTACACCGAGCGCGACATCGAGGAGGTCCTGGACTCCATGGAGAAGATGGCCAAGATCCAGGACGAGGACCGCGAGGGCACGAAGGCCGTCTTCGTCAAGCTCAACGAGATGACCAAGGCCCGGCTCGGCGAAAGGAAGGATGCCCGGACCCTGTTCGTCAGCTACAACGCGATCGTCGGGGACCCGCCGGCCGAGGTCCGGCGGATCGCCGCATTCCTCGGAGCGGCCGGGATCGACGAGAAGGCGATGGCGGCGGCCGTCGACGAGAAGCTCCACCGCAATCGCCGGCGGCGGTAGATTCGTAGGAAGTTCCTTTTTTCGTTCTGCGAGAAATCCCGGCTCGCAGGCTCATGATCAACCCATCCCATCTCAAAAAGAAGTGTTGAGCCGGCGGCGGCTTCTCGGCCGCTGATGCGGAACAATGCCCGATGAACGACTCAGCCGCCGCCAGGGCTTATTGATAAGCGGACTGAAGAAGCGCTGCCCACGTGGAGACGTCCTTTCTGGTTACAAAGGCAGACGCGCCGGTCGACCTCATCGCCGGCGATTTCGATCCCATCCGGCTCTCGCCGGTCAATAAACTCTAACGGAGATTTCTCCTTTCGGCTGGGGCCGGGCTTGATCCGGACCATTCATAAAGCGCATCTTCGGCCGTCTCGAATCGCGAATGATCCAGGTTAAATCCACGTTTTCGGGAGCTAAAAAGTGTGGCGCCAGGAGAGAACGCGTTCTGCCTTCTCCTGGCTGAGCAGCCCTTTGTCGACGAGAAGTTCGAGCCCCTCACCGGCGAAGATCTCGGCCAGCCGCGAGCCGTCCAGACGCGGCAACCTGCGGAAGATCCCCGCCAGGTCCATCCCCCCCTCGGTCAGCGTATCGATCCGGTAGCGCTCTTCGTCGGACACCCCACTCGCCGTCCGTGGTATATTGGTAGTAGAACACCGGCGGGAGGCGCAAAATGATCATGCCGGAGCGTGCGAGAGGGATCATCCTTCTGGGAGCGGCCGCGGCCTTGGCCCTGGCGCCGACGCCGTCGCGCGGGCAGGAGGCGGCGAAAGCGAAGACGGTTGAGCTCCGGGAATATCAGGGCGAAAAGCTCGACCCGATCGGCAGATTCTCCGAAAACTCGATCATAGGGCCACGACGGGTCGATATCAAGGCCTACAGGCTCAAGGTCGGCGGCCTCGTGGACAGGCCGATGAGCCTGACCTACGACGAGGTCCTGGCGAGACCGTCCAAGTCCCGGGTCATAGTCATTCATTGCGTCGAGGGTTGGGCCGTCAAGGTCCTCTGGGAGGGTGTGCCGCTCGCGGCGCTCATCGACGCGGCCGGCGCCAAGCCGTCCGCGAACACGGTCATCTTCCGCTCGGCCGACGGCTACTCAAGTTCCCTGCCTCTCGCCTACATTCGACAGAAGGACATCCTTCTCGCGTTCAAAATGAACGGCTTGACCATGCCCGAGGAACGCGGGTTCCCCTTCGAGGTCGCCGCCGAAGGCAAGTGGGGCTACAAGTGGGCCAAGTGGGTCGAGACGATCGAGCTGTCGGACAACCCGGACTTCCGGGGCTATTGGGAGAGCCGGGGCTTTAACAATAACGGCGACCTCTCCGGCCCGAGGTTCGAAAAGCGCTGAGACCTCGCCATCCCCTATGATCGACCATCATCTTGGTCGTTTCGTCCCCCCGGATCTTATCAAGAGCGTCCATCGCAACCGTATCGGTCGAACCTAGAACGGACTCGGCGAAACCCGCCCCGCCCACTCCTGGCTGAGCAGCCCCGTGACGACAAGCAACCGGAGCACCTCACGGGCGAAGATCCCGGCCAGCCTCGAGTCGTCCAGACGCGACAGCCTAATGGAAGACTCCCGCCGGGTCCATTCCCCCTTCGTTCTCCAGGAGATGCAGGTGCGGCTGGAAGTTGAGCCGGTCGCCGAAGGTCTGAGACAAGTTGGAGAGAGGCTCCCCAATTCGGGAGAAGAGCCTATTCAATAGGGTCGATGGGATAGGGGTACTAACTACTTGATCCGCCACTCGTGGACGCCGGCCGACCAGTTCTCCTGCAGTTGGACTTCGAGGCGCAGGGCGCTCGTGCGTACGGGCGCGAACTTGACCGTGTTCCAGGCGTCCTTGGCCGTGCCGTAGGCGCCGGAGGCTTTGACCGGGAGCCAGTCGTCGCCGGCCTTGGAGAGAACGCGCCAGGAAGCGGGGACGCGGCAGCCGCCGCCGCCGGTGTCGTCGAACCAGTAGACCGAGGCCTCGGAGACGCGGACGGGGGTCTCGAACGTGTAGTCGATCCATTCGACCGTGCCGCGCTTCGGCCACCAGTGCATGTAGCCGGCGACGTCATCGGAGCCCTCGGGCTCGAACTGGTCGTTGGCGCGCTGTGGATTGACCGCTCGGTCCGAAGCCGTGACGACGGCCTTGGCCGAGAGGCCGGGCTCCCGGGCGATCCGGGCCTTGGCCGGCTCGCGGGCCAGCCAGACGGCCATCTCGCCCTTGCCCCGGTTGGCCCAGGCGTAGTACGGGATGAGGGTGACGGGCTTCGTCTCGGTCACGGTCTTGCCGGCCCTCTCGCTGACGGCCTCGGCCTCGCCGGTGACGACGACGACCCCGCCGAGGAGGTCGGGGCGCGCCTCGGCCTCGAGCGCCGCGCCGTCGGGGAGGACCAGGTTCGAGACCCGGCCGCCGTTGTCGGGCCACTCGGCGCAGTAGAC
>DSDX01000296.1 GCA_011048485.1 Candidatus Aminicenantota bacterium
AGACCCTGCAGCTCGCGGAGGATCTCCAGGCCGGAGCCGTCGGGGAGACGGACGTCGAGAAAGACGACTTCGAATCCCTCCGCGCGGGCCTTGGCCAGACCTTGGTCCCGATCACATGCGCAGACCGGGGCGTGGCCCATGCCCTTGAGCACGGCGGCGATGGAATCGCACACCATTTTCTCGTCGTCGATGATCAGCGCGCGCGCCATCCTTTTCCCCCTTCAGGCTTTCACGGCCTCGTCCAGGACGCGACGGACGGTCCGGGCGATCATTCGGGTGTTCAGGGGCTTGAGAGCGATCTCCCGCAGACCCAGCTTTTCCAAGACCCGTCTGTCGACCGCCTCATGGTGCCCGACGCAAAGAATGATCGGCATCCCGGGCCGGGCGGCCCGAAGGCTCCGGGCCAGTTCCAACCCCGAAATCTCCGGCATGATCTGGTCGGTCATGGCCAGGTCGAAGGACTCCGGTGAGGCCAGGAAGGCCCGCAAGGCCTCCCGCCCGTCGCTTTGCATGACGACGTCATAGCCCCGGCGGGACAGGACCTTCCCGACGCTCTGGAGGACGGCCGCGTCGTCGTCGACGAGGAGGATGCGCTCCCGGCCGCCGGCCGGTCTCCCCTCGGCCTTCGGTCCTGCCCTGGGGGGGGCCTCGGCCCGGGGAAGGAAGACCTCGAAGACCGTTCCTTCGCCCTCGACGCTTCGGACCCTGATGAACCCCCCGTGAGCCCGGACGATCCCGTGGACGACCGCCAGCCCCATCCCGGCCCTCCGGCTTTTGTCCTTGGTCGAGAAGAAGGGCTCGAATATCCTGTCCAGGACGGCTTCGTTCATGCCGCCGCCGGTGTCGCTCACGGTTAGTTTGACATGTCGGCGGCGCCTCCGGTCCCGGCCCTTCTCCACCCCGTCCCATGCCCGGGAGGCGTTTTCCAGCCTGACCTTGAGACGCCCCCCTCCAGGCCCCATCGCGTCGGCCGCGTTGGTACAGAGATTGACCAGGACCTGATAGATCTGGGAGCGGTTCGCCAGGACGGCGCCCGTGTCCGAACGGACCTGCTGAAGGATCTTGATATGGGAAGGCAAGGTCGATTTCAGGAATCGGAGGGCCTCGCGGACGACGGGGGCGATCCTGATGACCGTCTTTTCCTGGGAAGCGGGGCGGCTGAACGAGATGATCTCCCGGACGAGTTCCGCCCCCCGCTCGGCCGCTTCCAACGACAGCCGGAGGTGACCCGCCGCGGGGCTCTCGCGGGGGATATCCATGAGGGCCAGCTCGATGTTGACGAGGACGGGCATAAGAATGTTGTTGAAATCGTGGGCCACGCCGCCGGCCAGGGTTCCCAGGGCCTCCATCTTGTTCTTCTGCTCGACCTGCTTCCGCAGCCGCAATTCCTCGGTGATGTCGCGCTCGATGACGGCGTACCCGCTGACGGCGTTCCCCCCGTCCGTGATCGGGTAGATCGTGATCGCCCGATCGGCCGGCGAATCCTTGTCCGACGATCTTCGGTATTGGCCGGTCCAGGCCGCGCCCTTGCGGATGGACTCGCCGAGGATGCTGGCCAGGGTCTCTCCGTCCCGGTCGAAGAGGACGCCGCGGTATTCATGGCCGATCAGGTCGGCTTTCGTCGAGCCCAGCCTGCGGACAAAAGCGGCATTGGCGTAGCGGACGACGCCCTTCGTGTCCAAGATGAGGACGCCTTCGCGGGCGTTCTCGATGGCCGAGGCCAGCCTGCTGGATTCCTGGAGGGCCGTCTCCCGGGACGTAACGTCGATCAGGCACAGGATCAGGCCTTCCATCCGGCCGTCCGCGTCCTTCAGCGGTTGGAGGCTCCAATCCCAATACGTGACCCCGATCTCGGGCTCGTCCGGGTATTCGAACGGCTTGGCCAAGGCCGTATACGGCTTTCCGGTCGCGACAACCTCCCGGAAGATGCCCTCGTTTTCCTCGTTCGGATAGAGAACGAAATGGTTCCTGCCGACGAAAAAGGCGGGGTCGCGTCCCACGGCCCGGGCGTAAGCGTCGTTGACGCGAACGAAATTGAAATCCGGGTCGAGCCAAGCGATCAGGATATGGAGGCTCGAGAAGATCCTCTCTGTCAGAGGGTCCTGCGTCCAGATCCCCGTTTTCATGACGTCTTTCCGTCGAGAGATCCCGGTTCCTCCTTTCGGACCGAACTTCCTATCGATCCCCGCCTCAAACGCGGGCGTCCCGGCCGCGATATCGGCGCCTTCCCGGGCCTTCGGCCAAAGCCCCCCTGTTGGCGGGTCGAATCCCTGCGCCGATGCCCGACTCCGGAAGAGAGACTGTTTTCAGTGCCCTTATTGTAGCCTCGCGACTAGGAGAAGGCAAGCATCCGTCCTTCGCGGCAGGAAAATATCCTGCTAAAAAAGACAAGCGGGGCCGGGAGGAGAGGTTCCGGCCTCGGCATCAAATTGGCATCGTTCTTGCAGAATTCGCATATGTTCGGATAACATCGGCGACCCCAGGGTCTCGGTCGCGGACCCATCCAAGACACGGGTCGTCGATGGGGACCTGGTCAAGGTCTTGAGCTGGTCCGATAACGAATGGGGCTGCGCGAACCAGATGGTCCGTCAAGCCTTGAGTACGCCCGGATCACGGCGGCGGACCGGATCGGCTGCTCTAAAGGAGGTCACGAGAATGGACAAATGGGAATGCCTGGTATGTGGATATGTCTACGATGAGGACAAAGGGGATCCGACCAGCGGGATCAAGCCCGGCACGAAGTTCTCCGAGCTGCCCGACTCGTGGGTGTGTCCCGTCTGCGGAGCGGCGAAGGACCAGTTCCAGAAAGTCGAGAAATAGAGGAATCCAAAAAAGGAGGTTTCCATGCCCCGGTTCCACGAGCTCTTCCAGTCCGCGGACTGGAAGCAGGAAAAACACGTCCCGGTCATCGAGGCGCCGGAAAAGGTCAAGAAGGGGGAGTTCTTTGACGTCAAGGTCACGATCGGCAAAGAGGTCGCCCACCCCAACAAGACCGAACACCACATCCGCTGGATCACCGTCTTTTTCCAGCCCCGAGAAGGGAAATTTCCCTACGAGATCGGCAAGGCGGAGTTCGCCGCCCACGGCGCTTCCACGGACGGCCCCGACAAGAGCACCGTGTACACGCACCATCGGGCGGTCCTCAGCTTCAAGACCGACAAGCCCGGGACTATCCTGGCCTCCAGCTATTGCAACATCCACGGCGTTTGGGAGAACGCCGTGGATATCGAGGTCGAGTAGCGCCGCCGGGGCGGGCGCGTCGGCCGGCACACGCCGGCGGCGTCCGGAAGGGAGGGGTCTTGACGGCCCACTGCTGTGAATCCGCGGGAAAACTGACCATCATCGCGTCCCTCCTCCAGGCTGGCATTTTCGACCTGGACGGCGTCATCACCCGGACAGCCAGGGTCCACGCCGCCGCCTGGAAAGAGATGTTCGACGCCTTTCTCGAATCCCGTTCCAGAGGCGGGGGCGCAGAGCCCTTCGACATCTCCCGCGATTACGGCCAGTATGTGGACGGCAAACCCCGCTACGACGGCGTTCGAAGCTTCCTCGAATCGAGAGGGATCGATCTGCCCTTCGGCTCCCCTGACGATCCCCCCGACCGGAAAACGGTTTGCGGCCTCGGCAACAAGAAGAACATCCTTTTCAAGGACAAGATCCGCGAGCAGGGGGTCGAGATCTTCCCCGCGGCCGAGGAATTCATCCGGGCCCTCCGGGCCAGGGATATCCGAACGGCCGTCGTGTCCTCGAGCAAGAATTGCCCTGATATCCTCGAGGCGGCCGGCCTCCGCGGTCTATTCGACGCCGAGGTCGACGGCAACACCTCCCAGGATCTCGGCCTCAAGGGCAAACCCGAGCCGGACATCTTCCTGGAAGCGGCCAAGCGTCTTGGGGTCGAGCCGGGTGAGGCGATCGTTTTCGAGGACGCTATCTCCGGAATCCGGGCCGGGAAAAAGGGCGGTTTCGGCTGCGTCGTCGGAGTCGCCAGGAAGGATGACGCCCCGGCTCTCCGGAGCAACGGCGCGGACGCCGTCATCACCTCGTTCGCCCAGATCCACTTCCCTCTTGCGCCCCGGAGCGGTGAAGCGCCGATCGCCCGGCTGCCTTCGGCCTTGGAGCGCCTCGAGGAGATCCGGTCCCGTCTGGCCGGCAGACGTCCGGCCCTGTTCCTCGATTACGATGGCACGCTGACCCCGATCGTGCGCCGGCCGGACCTCGCCGTTCTCTCCGAAGACATGAGACGCACGGTCCGGACCGTCGCCAGGAAGATCTTCGTGGCCGTGATCAGCGGACGGGACCTCGCAGACGTGAAGCGGCTCGTCGGCATCCCTTCCCTGGCTTACGCCGGGAGCCACGGCTTCGATATCGCGGCACCCGGTCAAGAGGGCTTGACCAATCAGAAGGGAGAGGAATTCCGCCCTGAGCTCGAGAAAGCGAGCCGCGAGATCGAGGCCCGTATCGGCGCCGTCAAGGGGGCCCATATCGAAAGGAAGAAATTCTCCTTCGCCGTCCACGTCCGCGAGGTCGACCCGGCCGGGAAGCCAGCCGTCGAGAAGGCCGTGGACGAGACGGTCAGCGGCTATCCCGGTCTCAGGAAATCCCGCGGCAAGGAGATCTTCGAGGTCCAGCCGGACCTCGACTGGGACAAGGGCCGGGCCCTCCTCTGGCTGCTCGAGGCGTTCGGCCTCGATAAGCACGACGTCCTGCCTTTTTACCTGGGCGACGACGTCACCGACGAGGACGCCTTCGAGGTCCTCGCGGACAGGGGCGTCGGGATCGTGGTCGGGGGAGACGATCGCCCGACCGCCGCCCGGTTCCGGCTCGACGACCCGGACCAGGTCCGGCGCTTTCTGCTCGGACTCGCCGGCACGGCCGCGGAGGCGGAAGCGTGACGGATCCTTGGCTCTTCGTCTATGAAGCCTACGTCCCCGAAGAGGAAGGCCTCAGGGAGGCGCTCTGCACGCTCGGGAACGGGTGCTTCGCCACCCGGGGGGCCGGCGCGGAAGCCTCGGCCGACGACGTCCACTACCCGGGATGTTACCTGGCCGGCGGCTACGACCGTCTCGAGACCGAGATCGCCGGCAAGGTCATCGAGAACGAGGACCTGGTCAACCTTCCCAATTGGCTGCCTCTGAATTTCCGGCCGGAAGGGGGGGAATGGTTCGACCTCGCGAAGGTCGAGATCCTGGCCTACCGGCAGGAGCTGAACCTCCGGGAAGGCGTCCTGACCCGCGAGGTCGGGTTCAAGGACCGGCAGGGCCGGGAGTCCGTCCTGATCAACCGGCGGCTCGTCCACATGGGCTATCCCCACCTGGCCGCCCAGAGGCTGGAGCTCCGCCCGGTGAACTGGTCGGGCCGGGTCGAGGTCCGCTCCGCCCTCGACGGGCGCGTGATCAATGCGGGCGTGGACCGCTACAAGAAGCTCAGCTCCGGCCATCTCGAGCCGTTGGGGACGTCGGCGTCGGGCGATCTCATCCAATTGAAGGCCCAAACCGTCCAGTCCGAGCTGCGGATCGCTCTTTCGGCCCGGACGGCCCTGTTCTCCGGCGGCCGGACCTTGAAAGCGGAGTCCAAGGTCGCGGCCGAAAAGGCCTTCGTCGGCCGGGTGTTCAAGGTCCGCGCGGTGCAAGGACGGCCCCTGGCCGCGGAGAAGATCGTCTCCCTGCACTCCTCGCGCGACAAGGCGATCTCGGAGTGCCTCCTGGCCTCGGAAAAGGACGTCCGC
>DSDX01000215.1 GCA_011048485.1 Candidatus Aminicenantota bacterium
CCCAAAGCCTTCCAGGAAAAATACATCCAGTACGTCCAGAACCTTCAGCAGGAGCTGACGACCAAGATCGACGAGAACAACGCCGTGCTCGAGCGCGATTACCAGCAGAAGAGACGGGCCCAACAGTCGCTGGCCATCAACCTGTCCCGGATCTCGCCGGCCTCGGCCCTGACCTTCGGCTCGATGACCCTGGCCCGCACGGGGGTGCACGAGTTCGACCGCTTCCTGGCCTCGGTCCGGGCCTATAAGCCCATCTACACCAAGTGGATCAACTCCAAATTGGGCGAGAGCTTCAACCTTCAGACGGGCGAACAAAGCACGATCTCCATCGACGACATGCCCCAGCACGTCTACGAACCGGAATGGCTGAGCCGGTCCTTTGTCCGGACCATCCCCGATTTCGCCCTGCTCACCGTCATGATCATCGTCTTTTTCGTCGGCGCGTACGTGTCGTTCCTGCACTACGACGTTCGCTAAGGAGGAAACCCATGCTCGAAGCCATCGACCTGACCAAACGCTACGAGGACAACGAGCTGGCCCTCGACGGCCTGACCGTCAGGGTCGAGCCGGGCGAGATCTTCTGCATGTTCGGGGCCAACGGCGCCGGCAAGACGACGACCATCAACCTGTTCCTGAACTTCATCCCGCCCACCTCGGGGACGGCCCTCATCGAGGGCATCGACGTGGCCAAGGACCCGCTCAAGGCCAAGCGCCACGTCTCGTTCGTGTCCGAGAACGTCACGCTCTACGGCAACTTCACCGCCATCCAGAACCTCGACTACTTCAGCAAGCTGGCCGGCAAGCGGAACCTGGCCAAGAAGGACTACGCCGAGGTGCTCGAGCGGGTGGGCCTGCAAACCGAGGCCTTCGACCGCCGGGTCAAGAACTTCTCCAAAGGCATGCGCCAGAAGCTCGGCATCGCCATCGCCCTGGTCAAGGACGCCCCCAACGTCCTCCTCGACGAGCCGACCTCCGGGCTCGATCCCCAGTCGGGGCGAGAGTTCCTGGAGATCCTCGTCCAGATGCGGGATCAGGGGAAATCGGTCTTCATGTCGACCCACGACATCTTCCGGGCCAAGCTGATCGCCGACCGGATCGGGTTCATGAGGAAGGGCCGCCTGGTCATGCTGAAGACGGTCGCCGAGCTGGCCCACGCGGACCTGACCGACCTCTACATCCAGTACATGGAGGAGCCGCCGGTCCAGCCGCCCGCAGCGCCGGCCGGGATGTGACCGCTCAGGCGCCCTTGACGGCCGCTTTCTCGAGCAGCCCCATCTTCTTCAAGGCCATGTCGCCGCGGCTCATCTCCGGGCCCTCGCCGGGGAGATAGAGCATGACCCCGCCCTTGACCGGCCTGATGACGATCTTGCCCAGGCGGGCCAGCTCATCGGTCGCCTCGATCGGGTTGGCGCCGTCGAAGTAGGCTTTGAAAGCCTCGTTGAAGCCGCTGTAGATCGAGTGGATGCCCTTGTAGTTCTCGAGGCGCAGGCGTCCGATGGCCAGCTTGACGAATTCCTCCGGGCTGAGCTTGTTTTTCATGGGTCCTCCCTTCAGGCGTTCTCATGAGAAGGGACGCGCGGGAGGGCCGGTTTTTCTCACGGGTCCGGCTGTCGGGCCTGATCGCGGGGCCGGAGGAGGGAAGCGCCGATGCCCCCCGCGTCGGCGGCTACTTGATCTCGGCCAGCTCCTGGTCGAGGTCGAGCGGCCCCTTGGACCGGAAATATTCGCTCGCCTCCCAAAGGGACAGGGCCCGGGTCTCCGAGCGGACGTATCGTCCCCTGGCGAACGTGTAGAGCGAGACGATGGACATCTTGCCCCCCTGCCTCCAGTAGGTCTCGAGGCGGGCATAGCCGCTGTCCGCCTCGCGGCCGACGAAGAACAGCGTCCCGATGACGACCCCCCGCCCGACGCCGGTGAAGGGGTCGAAGACCAGCCATTGGTAGCCGCTCACCGCCGACGGGACGCCGCAAAGAACGAGTTTTTCGTCCCTGCCGTCTGCGTTGAGGTCGATCGAAACGGACCGGAGCGGGCTTCCATCATCCTTCTCGAACTGCTCCCGGAGGACGTCCGGGATGGTGCTGTCGGGCTGGGCCGAGCGGACCGAGAAGAACGTCCGCATGGGAAAATCGGCGGCCGGCGCGGCGATCTGGCCCGGGGCGTGAGGGCCGAGAAGGCCGACCGCCATGAGGATGGATCCGAACACGAACGACCGCTTTCGCATCATCGACAGCCAGTATAATCCGGGGGCAGGAAATGTCAAACGCGGGCCGGGCCGCACCGCGGGCCCGTTTGACAATCCGGGGCCCTCCTATAAAATAGACCCTTGGACGATCGTCTTACCTAGGGAGGCCGAGCCGTCGTACCGGCCGGATGCGAGGGACGATGAAGAAGTGGACCTACTTGGCGGCGCCGGTGATCATCTGCGCCGCTTTCCTGGCCCAACTTTCCGCCCGGGGCGGGGCCAAGCCCGCGGCGATCGAGGAGCTCGGCAAGAGGCTCTTTTTCGATACCAACCTGTCCTCGCCGGCGGGGCAGAGCTGCGCCGCTTGCCACGGCCCCTCGACGGGATTCACGGGGCCCGACGAGCGGATCAACGAGACCGGCGGCGTTTACGAGGGCGCTTTGAGGGGCCGGTTCGGCAACCGCAAGCCTCCGGCTGCGGCCTACGGCGGCTGGAGTCCCAGGCTCCATCGGGCCGAAGGGGAGTTCGTCGGGAGCCTATTTTGGGACGGCCGCGCGACCGGCGACATCCTCGGGGACCCGCTGGCCGATCAGGCCATGGGCCCCTTCCTCAATCCCCTCGAGCAGAACCTCCCCGACGCCGCGAGTGTCGTCCGGGCCGTGCGAGGATCGGACTACGCCGATCTCTTCAGGCAGGTTTTCGGCCCCGGCTCTCTTGACGCGGACGAGGACCCGGACCGGATCTTCGGCAACATCTGCCGGGCTATCGCCGCCTATGAGAGGTCGGCCGAGGTCAATCCCTTCAGCTCGAAATTCGACGATTTCTGGCGGGCCGCGACGGCCAAGGGGCTCGAGGTCGACGAGATCGGCGAAACGGGCGCCCGGGACTTCAAGGGTTTCGGCCTCGACGACCGGGAGCTCGAAGGCCTGGTCCTCTTCGCCTCGAAAGGGAAGTGCGCCGAGTGCCATGTCCTGACGCCCGCGGCCGAAGGCCTCCCGCCCGTCTTTGCCGACTACAAATACGACAATCTTGGGATTCCCCGCAATCCCGAGAACCCGTTCTATGGCCAGGACAAGGCCTTCAATCCGGATGGCCGGGCCTGGGTCGACAAGGGCCTGGGCGGCTTTCTCGAGACCATCGACGCGACCAAGGCCTATGCCGCCGACAACGTGGGCAAGCACCGGACGCCGACGCTGCGAAACGTGGACGCCCGGCCCTCGCCCGGGTTCGTCAAGGCCTACACGCACAACGGCTTTTTCAAGAGCCTCAAGGAGGTCGTCCGCTTCTACAATACCCGCGACGTCGTTGGCGCCGGCTGGCCGGCGCCGGAGGTCGCCGAGAACCTCAATAACGAGGAAATGGGCGATCTCGGCCTGACCGGAGACGAAGAGGACGCCATCGTCGATTTCATGAAAACGCTGACGGACCGGCGCTGATCGATCCGCCCGGTCTGGGCCATGGGGGAGCCGCGCTGAGCGGCCACCCGGGCTAAATCCAAAAGAGAGGAGATAAGAGAGAATGACCGGTAAGGACAACGGGCTTAACAGAAGGACATTTCTCAGGACCGGACTGACCGGATTGGCGGCCTTGGGAGCCGCTCCGGGCCTGGCCAAGGCGACGACCCCGGGACCGGCCGGAACGGCCCAGGACGCCGGAGCGGCGGGGGCCAAGCCGATCGTCCGGACGCTGGGCAAGACCGGGCTCCGAATCCCGGTCGTCAGCATGGGCGTCATGAACGCCGATAATCCGGCTGTCGTCCGGGCCGCTCTGGACGCCGGCATCACGTTCCTCGACACGGCGCACGGCTATCAGCGCGGCCGGAACGAGGAGATGATCGGGCAGGTCATCGCCGGCCGGCCCCGGGATTCCTACATGATCGCGACCAAGGTCCCCGGCCCCCAGAGAGACCGGACGCTGCAGGGCCTTTCCGGGGAGCCCCTCCAGAAGGCCTTCCTCGACATGTTCGACACGAGCCTGAAGCGCCTCGGCCTCGGCCACGTCGAGATCCTCTACCTGCACAACAATTCGGCCCCCGAGCACGTCCAGAATCCGGACATGATCGAGGCCCTCCAGAAGGCCAAGAAGGCGGGCAAGTGCCGTTTCACCGGCATCACGACCCACAGCAACGAGCCCGCCGTCATCCGGGCCACGACCGGGACCAAGGCCTATGATGTCATCCTGACGGCCTACAACTTCAAGCAGGACCACCGCGAAGAAGTCCGCGCGGCCGTGGCCGAGGCGGCCGCGGCCGGCCTGGGCATCGTGGCCATGAAAACCCAGGCCGGGGCCTATTGGGACAAGGAGAAGCAGCAGAAGATCAATATGCGGGCCGCCCTCAAGTGGGTCCTGAACGACGCGAACGTCACCACGGCCATCCCCGGCTTCACCACCTTCGACCAGCTCAAGGAGGACTTCTCGGTCGTGACCGATATCACCCTGACGCCCGAGGACCTGGCCGATCTCCGGCTGGGCGAGCAAGCGGCGGGGCTCTACTGCCAGCAGTGCGGCCAGTGCGTCCCCGGCTGTCCGAAGGGCCTGCCCATCCCGGATCTGATGAGAAGCTACATGTACGCCTACGGCTACAGGAACCTCCAGGCCGCCCACGAGCTCGTCGCCTCCCTCGGCGTCGAAGCCGAGCCCTGCGGATCCTGCGAGTCCTGCACCGCCGTCTGCGTCAAGGGCTTCGACGTGGCCAACAGGGTTAGGGACATCAGCCGCCTCCGGGCCGTCCCCGGCGACTTCTTCGCCTAGCCCACCGACTCGCGATCGTGGCCGGCCCCGGAGACCTCTCTCCGGGGCTTTTTTTTGCACTTCTCCCATCTCCGGGATTCTCCCCGTGGCGGCGATGGGCGTTGCCTCTTTTTTACGAAACACTTGACAAACAATATCGTAATGATATTATGATGATATCATTCAAGGAGGCCCGCATGATAGATATCCGGGAAAAAAAGATCTTCAGCGTCAACGGTTGGGTCATGGTCGCCATCGACCTCGTCGTCTTCTTCGTCTGCGCCCGCTATTTCGTCACCCACGTGGACCGCGCCGGCTCCACGGCCGGGATGATTGCCGCGGCCGTGGGGTCCGTGCTGGTGTTCGCCACCTTCGGCGGCTTCTTTCTCATCCACCCCAACGAGTCCAAGGTCTTCACCTTCCTTGGCAAGTACGTCGGCAGCGCCCGGACGCCGGGCTTCTTCTGGACCAACCCCTTCGTGGTCAAGAAGAAGGTGACCCTGCGCATCTTCAACTTCAACAGCGACACGATCAAGGTCAACGACGCCCTGGGCAACCCCATCGAGATCGCCGCCGTCGTCGTTTGGCACGTCGTCGACTCGGCCAAGGCCCTGTTCAACGTCGAGAGCTACCAGAACTTCGTCGCCATCCAAAGCGAGACGGCCATCCGCCAGCTGGCCGCTCACTACCCCTACGACGCCCATGATACGGACACGCAGTCCCTGCGGGGCAACCTCGACGAGGTCGCGGCCGAGCTCAAGGAGCAGGTCCAGAAG
>DSDX01000216.1 GCA_011048485.1 Candidatus Aminicenantota bacterium
CTTGCGGCCGATGGTCCAGGAATCCTGGAGATAGACCGACAGGTTGTTGCTCGAGGTGTCCCAGACGCTGCCGTAATCGGACGTGAACGAGCCCCGGATGTAGTAGTAGCCATAAGCGCCGTAGAACTCGCTCGTCGGATCGGCGTCGACGCCGACCTCGAAGCCCAGGCCGTCGAACGACCGGCCCCAATAGAGATAGACGCAGGGGTGCGGCGCCCCGGTGAAGCGGTCGTCATAGAGATAATTGTAGCCGACGCCCGCCTTGAAGGCGTGCTCGCCGCCCCAGTTGAGGTAATAGGACAGGTCGAGATTGTTGCTGAGCTTCCCGCGCTTGTAGTACAGGGTCGTCATGTTGATCGGGGCGCTCTCCCAGCCGGCGTTCTGGACGAGCTGCGGGTTGGCCACGAAGAAGGGGTCCGCGGCGTAGGCCAAGTTGGACGTACTGAAATAGTAGTAGGAGGCGTCGGGGGGCGTGATCTGCTCGTTGGTCGTGTTCTCCTCATGCCAGCCGCCCCGGTAGCTGATGAGCATGTTGTTGCCGACGGAATAGTCCGCGGTCAGCGAGGCGCTCTTGTTGGGGTAGTCGTAGCCCTCCTTCGCGTATTCATAGTCCGCGGCGTCGTTGCCGAGGATGGTCGGGATGGCCCCCCGGTAGTTGGTGAAGCTGTTGATGTAGCCGGCCGAGACGCGGAGGCCGGGGAGCGGGGCGGCCGTGAGCCGGATCGACCCGCCGAAGCCCTTGGTCTTCGTCTTGAAGGTCGAGAAGGGCCCTTCCCGGTCGTTGAAATCCCTGAGCGCCGAGGTCTGGCTGAGGCGCGGATTGAACGATCCGAAGAACCACAGCTTGTCCTTGATGATCGGGCCGCCGAGGCTGATGATCGCCTCATACCGGTTGTAGCGGTCCCGGTTCGACCCGCCGTCGAAATAGAGGTCGTCGTAGTTGACGTACTCGTAGACGTACCCGGGCTGGTCGTAGTCGCGCCTGAGGAAGTCCCGGGCCTTTCCCTCCATGTAGGTCCTGTTGTTCTCGTAGTAGCCCATGATGTCGCCGTGGAGCTCGTTGCTGCCGGACCTGGTGATGACGTTGACGACGCCGCCCATCGAGCCGCCGAACTCCGCGTTGTAGCCCGAGGCCGTGACCTTGACCTCGTCGAGAAGCTCGAGGACGATGCTCTGCGGGGAGCCGCCATAGTGGAAGTCCGAGATGTCCGCGCCATCGGCGTAGAACATGTTCTCGGGCCCGGTCGCGCCGTCCACGGACAGGCCGGCCGTGTTGACGTCCGTGTGGACGCCGGGGATGGTGCTGATGAGCGAATCGAAGTTCCGGCCGCGGGGCAGGCTCAGGTAGGTCTCCTTGGTCATGACCTGGCCCTTGACCGTGCTCTTGACGTCGATGAGGGGGCTCTGGCCGATGACCGTGACCTGCTCCTCGATGGTGGCCACCTCGAGCGTCACGTCGACCGCGATGATCTGGGACAGCTCGAGCCGGATGCCCTTGCGGATGAGCGTCTTGAAGCCCTGGATCGAGTAGGTGATCTCGTAGGTCCCCGAAGGCAGGGCCATCAGCCTGTAGACGCCGTCGGCGTCGGTGACCGCCGCGGCCTTCCCGATCAGGCGGGGGCTCGTCGCCTCGACGTTGACGCCCGGCAGGGGCAATCCCTGGTGGTCGACGACGCGGCCGTTGATCCGGCCTGTGGGCGTCAGCTGGCCGAAGGCCAGGCCGGACGCCGCAAGACAGGCGATGAGCACGCTGATAACGAATCTCTTACTCATGCTCTCTGTCTCCTCATTCTCTCTCGTAACTCGCCTTAACCCTGTGACGGGCCGGACCGGCCCCCCACGAAACTCTTCTTATGTGTGCTCGACGCGTCGCGGTCATTTTCCTCCTTGGCAGCCTTGGATTTGCGGGGAGCCCGGGACAAGGGCCGAACCGGACCTGGTGACGAGCGGGACGGTCTCTCCCCAATTGATCTAAAGGTAAAACCTGCGGCGAGAATTTGTCAAGACTCTCGACAGGCTTGTCAATGCAACTCATTCGAGATCCTGGTCCTTCGGGTCGACGTTGATCGGGTTGTACCGCGGATTGACGCCGGAGGACACCACGACGAAGGTCTCGGCCCGCTCGATCATCTGGACCTTCGAGAGCTTGGCCATGAAGAACTCCCGGAACTCGTCGATGTCCCGGACGTTGACCTTGATGAGGTAGTCGATCCGGCCGGTGAGGAAATAGATCTCCTCGATCTCCTCGATCTGCCTGAGGTGCTCTTCGATGCGCTGGTAGTCCTCCTGGCGATGAAGGTGCTTGATCTGCAGGGAGAGAAAGCAGGTCAGGCCCCGACCGAGCTTCTTCTTATTGAGGATCGCCCTCTGTCCCTGGATGATGCCGTTCGTCCGGAGCTTCCGGACCCGCTCGAGCGTCGCCGGCGGAGAGAGCCTGATCTTCTTGGCCAGGGCGGAGTTGGAGATCTTGCCGTCTTCATACAGAATTTTCAAAATCCCCTTATCATATTCGTCATACTTCATGTTATTAGGAATAATATGCGGCCAAAAACCTCTTTGTCAAGCAAAAAGTAATTGTTCTGCTAATATTCTTTAACAATTTTAGGGAGGCGTTCTGCCGCGGAGGACCTAGCTGACCGAATCGGATGCGGCCAAAGCCCCGGATCGCCGGTGCATCGTTCGGTCCGAATCAAGCCATCCGAACGGCCTTGTCGAGAGCGCGACAGAGGACATGCGAGGCGTTTTGATGAAGAGGTCAGGTCAGCTGATCTCGCCGGTGAGGTAGGCCCGCGTACGCGGGTCCTTGGGCGCGGCGAAGACTTCGGCGGCGGGGCCCTGCTCGACCAGCTCGCCGAGATAGAGGAAGGCGATGTGATCGGCGATCCGGCGGGCCTGCCTGAGGATGTGGGTGACGACGATGACGGTGTAGTCGCGCTTGAGCTCGAGCAGGCGCCGCTCGACGTTCTGGCTCGATTGGGGGTCGAGGGCCGAGGTCGGCTCGTCGCCCAAGATGATCTCCGGCTCGACGGCCAGGCCGCGGGCCAGGCAGAGCCGCTGCTGCTGCCCGACCGAGAGGAGCGAGGCCGGCTCGCGGAGCCGGCCCTCGACCTCGTCCCACAGCCCGGCGAGACGCAGGTAGCGCTCGACCCGCTCGTTTAGCTCCTTCCTCGACCTGAGACCGTGGATGCGCGGCCCGTAGGCGACGTTGTCGTAGATCGACATGGGCAGGACCTGGGGCCTCTGCGACAGCAGGCCCATCTTCCTGCGGATCCGGGTGACCTCGGTCCGCGGGGCGTAGATGTCCTCGCCGTCGAGGAGGACCTGGCCCCTGACCCTGACCCCGTCGTCCGTGTCCAGGAGCCGGTTGAGCGACTTGAGCAGCGTCGTCTTGCCGCATCCCGACGGCCCGATGATGCTTGTGATCCTTTTCGCCGGGATGTCGAGGCTGACGTCCTTGAGGGCGAGATGGTCGCCGTAGAGGACGCTCAGGTTTCGGATGCTGATCGGGCTGTCGCCGTTCACGGGAGCGACCGTCCTTCACTTGACGACATGGCGGTTCACCTTTCGGTTCATGGCCCGGGCGGCCAGGCTGATGACCAGAATGATCAACGTCAGGATCGCGGCCGAGGCGTAGGCCCTCTCCTGGACCTCGGGGAACGGGGTCCCCAGCTGGAAGAAGATGGCCAGCGGCAGGGTCGCCGCGGGATCGGCGAGCGAACCGGGCACTCGGTCGGTGAACCCGGCCGTGAACAGGACCGAGGCCGCGTCGCCGATGCCGCGGCCCATGGCCAGCAAGACGCCGGTCAGGATGCCCGGGGCCGTCTGCCGGACCAGGACCTTCACGGCGGTCTCGAAACGCGTGGCGCCGAGCGAGGCCGAAGCGTCCTTGAGCTCCCGGGGGACCAGGCGCATGACCTCGTCGATGGCCCGGCTCATGATCGGGAACTCGAGCAGGGCGACCGTCAGGATGCCGGCGAGAAGCGAGGCCCGCAGACCCAGGGCCAGCATGATGACGAAGCCGAAGGCCCCGATGACGATGGAGGGGACCCCCCAAAGAACGTCGAGGAAGAAGCGCGTCCAGACCGCCGTCTTCGAGGTCCGGCCCTTGTAGACGTTGAGATAGAGCACGACGGGCAGGCTCAGGAGAAGGGCCAGGGCGGTCGCCCCGAGGGCCAGATAGACCGAGCCGACGATGGCGTTCAGGATGCCGCCCTCCCGGCCCAGGTAGAAGCCGCCCTTGGGGGTTCGGGTCAGCATGGACAGGCTCAGAGCGGGCACCGATTTCCAGAGGATCGTCCCGAGGATCAGGAGGAGCGCCAGGAGCACCATCACGGCGGACGCGGCGGCCAGGACGCGGAAGACGAGATCGGTCCGCTTGCGCCGCCCGAGATGGTTCGCGGCCAGGGCGTTCATCGGACCTTCCTCTCGACCCGGATGAGGATGCCCCGGGCCAGGACGTTGAAGGCCAGCACGATCAGCATGAGGACGAGGGCGGCCATCATCAAGGCCGCGTCGTAGCGGGGAATGGACATCATCTCGCCGTAGTTGTTGGCGATGAGCGCCGGCAGCGGGTAACCCGGGTCGAAGAGCGAGCGCGGGACGGACGGGACGTTGCCGACGACCATGAGCACGGCCATGGTCTCGCCTAAGGCCCGGGAGAAGCCCAGGACGGAGGCGGCCAGGATGCCCTGGGCGCCCTTGCGCAGGACGACGTGCCGGGTCGTCTCCCACTTCGTCGCCCCGAGCGACAGGGAGGCCTCGCGCAGGGCCCGGGGCACGCTCGCGAAGACCTCGAGCGTCACATGGATGATGGTCGGGAAGGTCATGATGGCCAGGATGATGCCGCCGGCGAGGATGCTGTACCCCGAGGAGTAGACGCCGGCGAGCGGCGCCAGCACGTTGCCGACGAACGGGACGACCAGGATGACGCCCCAGGCGCCGTAGACGACCGAGGGCAGGCCGGCCAGAAGGTCGATGACCGGCTGGGCGGCCCGGCGGGCCCAGCGCGGGGCGTACTCGGAGAGGTAGATGGCGGTCAGGATCGAGACCGGCACGGCCAGGGCGAGGGCGGTCAAGGTCACCCACATCGTCCCGGCGATGAACGGCAGGAGGCCGAACTCGCCTTTCATGGGGCTCCAGGCCGAGGAGAAGAGGAACCGGGACAGGGGCTCGACGCCGAGGATGGCCTTCGACCTCAGGAACAGCCCGATGACGATGAACAGGACGAGCAGGCCCGGCAGGGCGGCGATGACGGCCATGGCCCGCCGGGCCAGGGCGTCCTTGAGCAGCCTCAACGTCGGGCCTCCGCGACGCGGAGAAGGGCCAGGCCTGAGGCGATGCGATCGGACCCGACGCCGATATAGCCCATCTCGCCGACGTATCGCTGGCCCTCGGTGAGGACCCAGGCCAGGAACTCGACCAGGAGCGGCCGGTCCGGCCGCCCTTTGCAGACGAAGTAGAGGTCGCGCGCCGGCGGGGAGGGGTAGACGTCCGCCGCGATGGCCCGGACGATGTCGTCCCGGCTGGCGTAGACGCTCTCGGCCTCGCCGATCCGCCCGTCGCCGTCGAGGTCGACGGGGCAGATCGCCAGCCCGGCGACCGGCTCGAGGGTCTTCGCGTCGTAGGCGAAGTTGACGTTGTTGAAGCCGATGGCCACCGGGTCTCGGCGGACGGCCTCGGCCAGGCCC
>DSDX01000331.1 GCA_011048485.1 Candidatus Aminicenantota bacterium
CTCTCCCTGCTCGTACGTGTCGTAATGGGGGTAGTACTTGATGATGAGAACCGCGTCGGCGGCCTCGGCGAGCTCGTGGTCCTCGTTGGCGTGGAGGTCGAGGGTGACCACGATCGGAACGTCGCCGACCGCCCGGCGGACGCGGCGCGCGAGCTCGGCCTCTGGCTTGGGCACGCCCGTGACCGCCATGGCGCCGTGGAGCGAGAGATAGACGCCGTCGAGGGGGGCGGCCATCCTCAGGCCTTCGGCGATGCCGTCGGCGTATTTGTCGAAGGCCTCCCGGGTGATCCAGCTGCCCGACGACCCGCCCTTGGCGTCGCGCGGCGAGCTGACGCCGACCAGCTCCACGCCGCCGTACTCCCGGGCCCGGTCGACGAAGCCGCGGATGTAGGAGTCGGCCCTCAGCACCTCGTCGCCCTCCAAGGGAGGCCCGTAGTATTCCCATTCGGCGATGCCCGTTTCGCCCGGGCAGAAGGTGCAGGTCTCGTGGCTGAACGTGGCCACGCCGACGCGGAAGGCCTCGCGGGCGGCCGGCCGTTCGGCGCAGCCGGCGGCGAGCAGCAGGATAAGGGCCGGCACGGCGAACCCCGGCATTGGCAGACGAACTCGCATGTTCCCTCCTTGGCTCGAGGCGAGCGGGCCTGCGGGATTCCGGCGCTTATCGATTCGCTTCGAGCAGCTTTTTGAAGGCCTCGTCGTCGGTCTTGAAATCCCGAGCCGCCTCGCCCACCCGGACGATGCGAATGCTCAGGATGGCGTCCCCCTTCTTCAGGGTCTTCAGGAGATCGAGGCCGGCGATGGTCCGGCCGATCGCCGTGGCGGTCCTGTCGAGGGCCGCCCGCCTGCGGAGCGTCAGGTGGAACGCGTTCGGGCCGGAGACGCCCAGGACCCCGGGACCGTCATGTTCGAGGGCGGGGTTCGGCAGGATCGGCAACTCGGGGACGGCGACCGACTTCTGGACCTCGGAGGCGATGACGCCGGCGACGATCCCGTTGCGCACGTCGACCGTGCCGATCGGGGGGATCTCCGGCCGCGGCCCTCCCGGGGGCCCCGTGGGGCGCCGGCCCGGTCCCCGTTCGCCGCCCTTGCCCTCGACGATGCGGACGAAGTTGGCCGTCTGCAGGGGGGCGTTGACGAAATCGAGCGTGGTCATGATGTGGGAGGGCGCGTCGGCGCTGCCGACGGCGATATCGGCGTATAAGCCTTCGGCGAGATAGACACCTTCCCGCGGCAACGGCTCGTCGAGATTGGCCGCGCCGTAGGCGACGACGGCCGTGACCAGCGCCGAGTGCTTCTGGTGCTCCTCGTAGGGCAGGAGCTCGGTGTAGAGGTCGTGGAGCGTGTGCCAGGCGTGCTGGTAGCGGTAGTCGGTCTCGGTCCGGAAGCGCAGGGTCGGGACTCCGAGCATCTCGAACGAGGAGTGGTCCGAGCCTCCGGGGCTCGTGGCGTGCGCCCGCGGCACGGTCCGCTCGAGCGCGAACGGCCACTTCGGGTTGAGCGAGGTGAGGGGCGCGGTGATGGCGCGGAAGGCGTCGAGCCAGGTCTCGGGCACGGAGGCCCCGGTGATGGCGCTCGGGCTTCCGTCCCGGTTGATCATCATCATGATCTTGGGGGCGATGCCGGGGCGGTTCTTGAGCCAGGCCTGCGAGCCGACTAGGCCGATCTCCTCGGCGGCGAACAGGATGGCGACGATCGAGCGCTTGGGCCTGCCGCCGGCCGCCTGGATGAGCCGGATGGCCTCCATGGACGGGGAAAAGCCCGAGCCGTCGTCGACGGCGCCGGTCGCGCCGCTGAAGCAGTCGAAATGGCCGCCGATGACGACGTATTCGTCGGGATGCTCGGTCCCCCGGAGCGTGGCCACGACGCTGTGGTACGGGACCGGTCCCATCTTGAACCAGTTCCGGATGTCGAACTCGAGCTCGACCGGCTCGCCCTTCTCGACGAGGGCCTTGATCTCGTTGTACTGGTCTTCAGCCAGCTTGATGTCGGGCAGACGGGGCAGCTCCTCCCAGGACGCGGCGAAGCCGTCCAGGATCCGGAACGGGTCGGTCTTGGACGCCTGGATGGTGCCCCGGGCCCCGGCCTCGAGGAGCGCCGAGGTCAGCGCGGGCATGAGCCCGGCGTCGGAGTATTCCGGGGTGTTGCGGCGCCCGTCCCGGGCGAAGCCCGTGTTCTCCCCGGCGATGAGCACCCACGCGCCCTTGAACGCCGCCGCGTCGGCACGGACCTCGGCCACGGCCGCTTCGACCGCGACCCGTTTCTTCTCGACGTCCTCGGGGGAGGCGTTCCGTCCCGGGATCGAGAACGGGTCGGCCTTCAGGATGACGACCGGCCCCCGCTCGGCGCCCTTGGTCCCAGCGGTGAAGCTCGGCGTGCCGAAGAAGAGGGCTTTCTCGGCCGGCTTGATCATCTTGCCGAACCAGGGCCCGCGATTGAAGCCCACGGGCACCTCGCCGGCCGGGTCGAGCTCGGCCTCGAGGCCCCACTGGCGGAACTGCCAGACCGCCCAGTCGGCGGCGTCGTTGTAGGCGTTCGTACCCGACTCGCGGGCGCCGAACCGGTTGCTGGCGTAATCGACCCACTCCATGACCCGGTTGTCGTTCGTCCCGAGCTCGATGATCTTCTGGACGACGGGGTCGACCGCCGGGCGGGCGGGCGTCTGGGCCAGGGCGGCGATCGCGACCGCCGCGGCCAGGACGAGGCTGAGGGCAAAGGCGCGTTTTCTCATGGACCTTCCTTCACGGGAGTCGTTCAAGGGGGAAATAATAGCCCCACCCTCCCGGCGCGTCAAGGAATCGCGGACGACGGCCGCCCGGAGCCGGGCCGGCTATTTTTCGACCAGGGCGAACTGCAGGAGAAGCGTCCGCTGGATCGGGGAGAAATTGTC
Organism: Candidatus Aminicenantota bacterium; assembly: GCA_011048485.1. Lineage (GTDB taxonomy): Bacteria > Acidobacteriota > Aminicenantia > Aminicenantales > Saccharicenantaceae > RBG-16-66-30. The sequence continues at coordinate 2,888 of DSDX01000331.1, forward strand.
GTCGGAAAGCAGCGTGAGCCGGGTCTCGCCCGATTCCGTGACGTGCACGCCCAGGGCCTCCATGTTGTCGATCGCGCAGCGCAGGTCGGCCTCGAAGAGGACCGGCCCGTCGACCAGGGCGTCCGGCTCGATCTCGCCCAGGGGCAGCCGCCGGATGCGGATGGCGACGCCGCGCTCCAAGGAGAAGGCTCGCTCGAGGATCAGGAGGTCGCCTCCGGGCAGCATCGCGGCGTCGGAGATCCCGTACTCGCCCGTGCGCTTCACCGCGAACAGCCCCGGCGTGGGGCCGCCGATCAGGAAAGCCTTGAAGTTTCCGGCATCCGTGAGGCCGACCTCCGCGAAGCCGACGAGGGTCCCGCCGAGGCGACACCCCTTCGGCACGGAGACGAGGGCCTCCAAGCCCCGGTTGCTCGGCAGGTCCTCGAGCTCCGGCGGGACGGGGACCGGACGGCCGCGGGCCAGGACGCCTTGGTCGCCGAAGTCAAAACACATGACCCCGGGCCTGCGTTCGAGACCTAGGTAGAGCCGGCCCTCGGCCTCGGCCACCGCCTCCGTGTCCCAGGAGGCAGGCCGGCCTTCGGCATCCAGGACGGGCGCGAGGGAGGCCTCGGCGATGCCGGACGGCCAGCCGTCCTGGTAAACAATACGGCCGACGAGCCAGGAAGCCCGGTCGGAACAGGCGACGAAACTGGCCCCGTCCTCACGGATGAGCAGCGCGGACAGCCCCCCGAAGCCCCGGTCTTCCGATGTCAGGACGAGGCCGCCGCGGAACTCCAGGGCACCGAAACGCTGCCGGGACGGCCGGCCGATCTCGAAGGCGGAGATGGGTTCGGCCTCGACCGTGACGCTCCGCACGCCGTGGTGCAGCGCGCCCGATTGGGTCCCGGCGTAGACCGCCGCCCAAAAAAGGAGTCCGGTCAGGAGACCGAGACGGCGGCGGCGGTCCGGCGAAAAGGCCATGCGTCCCCCCGGACAGCTACTTGATCAGCCGCGGCACTTTGAGCTGGCCGTCCAGCATCAGGTGCGTGGCCCGGCCGTCGGGGCCCTTGACGAAAACGATGTCGTGCCCCTCCTGGGTCTCGAAGAAGCGCGTCTCGGACTGGGGGTGGAGCTCGACCCTCTCCTCGCCGTCGATGATGAAGAGAGCTCCCCGGTCCAGCCTCACCTCCAGGACTCTCCCGGGCCGGAGCTCGTAGCGGCCCGTCAGGAGGGTCAGCATTTTAGGATCGACGGCCACGACCTTCTTCTCGACCGGCTTGTAGGCCGGCCAATCATATTCGCGGGCGATCGCCCTCATGATCTCCGCGGCCAGGAACCCTCCCCTGTCGCCGTTGGTCATGACCACGGCCCCGCGGCCGCTCTCGACGAAGGCGGCCATCTGGCACTTGAAGCCCTCGTTCGAACCGCCGTGGCCGAAGGTGGCCGCGGCCCCCGTCCCGCTGAGACTCAGTCCCAAGCCGTAGCCGTTCTTCTCGGCCGTCGTCATCAGGCGGGCCGTGGCCTCGGACAGGACGGACGAGCGGCCCTCGAGCGCCTTTTGGATCTCGAGCAGGAACTTGGCCAGGTCGGACGGCGTCGTCCACAGCCCGGCCGCGGCCATCTCGGGGTAGGTATGGTAGCGACCGGGGAGGAGACCGCCGTCGGAACGGTGCCCGCTGGCCGCCTTGGCGCGAAGGCGGGCCGGCAACGGCTGTTCGTACGTGCTGTCGTCCATCCCGATCGGCCTCAGGACCAGATCGGCCAGGAGATCGGGGAAGGGCCGTCCGGTGACGTCCATCATGAGCCGCTGGGCGACCGTGTATCCGCCGCCCGAGTAGCGCCAGATTGACCCGGGGACGACGTCGACCCGGACCGCGGCGCTGTTGGCCGGCTTCTCGCCGTCGAGCACCTGGACGAGCGCGGGCACGGGGGCGTCGGCCCGGTAGCCGCCGAAGCCGTGGACGGTCAATCCGGCCGTATGGCTGAGGAGGCGGCGGAGCGTGACCTTCTCCGTCGCGGTGAATTCGTTCCCGGGGACCTTCCAGGACTTGAGCTCGGCGTTGACGTCCTCGTCCAGATCGAGCAGGCCCTGCTCGACCAGCCGAAGCGCGGCCAGCGCCGCGACGGGCTTGCTGATGGAGGCGGCCTGGAAGAGCGCCCGCTCGGTCGCCGGCGCCGCCCCGCCCGTTTCGGCCAAGCCGTAGCCCTTGGCCCATTCGATGCGGCCCTCGTTGATGACAGCGACGCTCGCGCCGGGGACCTTGAGCTCGCCCATGCGGTCGCGGAGCCTCATCGTGGGAATGGGCCGGCCCTCGATCACGATGGGCGCGATGAGGCCGTTCTCGACCCGGGCGGTACGGGCCTTGACCGCGTCCCGCGGGACCGGGCCGGCGATGTCCGCAAAGGCCAGCTTCACGGCCACGTAGGCCTCTTCGGCGACCCGTTGCTGGAACTCCGCCATCTCGGCGGGCGACGGCTTTCTCGCCTCCCACTCGGCCCGCTTCGCCGCCGCTTGCTCCATGGCCCGGTCCTCGACGCGCAGGAGCTTGGGAAGGACCCCTTCGCCGCCGTAGGTCCTGAGCCTGGTGACGTCGAGATACTGATACATCCGGCCCCGCTCGTCCGGGTAGAGATAGGCGACGACGGCCCGGGCGAGATCGTTCAGCGGCGCCGTCTCGGGACCGGTCGTCACGGCCGGGACCCGGCCCGCGGCCGGCCAGACCGGGACGGCCACCCCGGTCACGGGCTGGCCGAGAAGGACCCACATGGTCGCGAGGTCGGCCCGGTCGGGCGACGGGGCCCCCTCGAAGAC
>DSDX01000292.1 GCA_011048485.1 Candidatus Aminicenantota bacterium
CTCCTTGGTCTTGCCGGATAGGAAACGGCTGGCCGCGAGCGGGATGAAGGTCAGGGAGACAAGAAGCGAGGCGATGAGGGCCAGGGAAATGGTCAGGGCGAAGTCCTGCATGAACCGGCCGAAGCCGGACTGCGACATGAAGCTGAGCGAGACGAAGACGACCAGGGTCGAGAGCGTGGCCGAGGCCACGGCGTGGGCGACCTCGCTCGCCCCCTTGAGGGACGCCTCCCGGGGCGCCATGCCCTTCTCCTGCCTGAGCCGGAAGATGTTCTCCAGGACGACGACGCTGTTGTCGACGAGCATGCCCACGGCCATCATCAGCCCCGACAGCGAGATGATGTTGATGGTGATGTTGGCCCGGAAGATCTCGCGGTAAAGGTACATGAAGCTGAAGGTGAAGACCATGGCGATGGGGATGGCCGTGGCGATGATGAAGGTCGTCCGGACCTTGCGCAGGAAGAAGAGGAGGATGAGCAGGGCGAAGACGCCGCCGACGACGCCTGACAAGGTCAAGTCGTTGAGGCTCCTGAGGATGTCCTCGGACTGGTCCCGGTAGTAGACCACTTTCATGTCGTGCAGGGCGGGCTCGGTCCTCTTGATCCGGGCCATGGTCTCCTTGACGGCGGCGCAGACGTCGACGATGTTGGCGTGGGAGGCCCGGTTGATGGAGAAGCTCACGGTCTCCCGGCCGTCCATCCGGTTGTAGCTCTCCTTGACCGGGTAGTCGTAGGTCACCCGGGCGACGTCGCCGACCTTGAGACCTTGCTCGTTGACGGGCAAGCCCTTGACGTCGTCGAGGATCTTGAGCTCGCCCGGGACCCGGGCGGCGTAGCGCATCGGGCCTTCCTCGACGTAGCCGGCCGAGATGTTGACGTTGTTGTTGCTGATCGTGTCGATGAGGTCGTTGATACGGATTGAGGACGAGTAGAAGATCTCCGGCTTGAGGTAGACGTTGAGGACCTTGTTGCGGATGCCGCGGATGTCGACGTTGGCCACGCCCTCGATCCGCTCGAGCTGCTGGGTGATGTAGTTCTCCGACCAGTAGTAGAGATCGTCGAGGTTGCCGCCCATGCTGACGCTGAAGTTGATGACCGGCCGGTCGTTCATCGAGAACCGGCGGATGCGGATCTGCTCGACGTCGCGGGGAAGGTCGCCCCGGATCTGGTCGATCTTGTCCCGGATCTGCATCGAGGCCAGGTCCATGTTGGTGCCCATCTTGAACTGGAGGTTGATGTTGGCGCTCGAGGCCGAGGAGGTCGAACTGAGAGTGTCGAGGTTGTTGATCGTGGCCAGGATGTCCTCGATGGGCCTGGTGATGACCCGTTCGACCTCCTCGGGGGAGGACGACGGGTAGGGGACCTGGACCATGAGGCCGGGGAAGGACGTGTCGGGCATCATCTCGAGCGGCAGCCTGACGAGCGAGATCACGCCGATCGTCAGGAAGACCAGCATGACGACGATGACCGTGACCGGTTTCTTGATCGCGAATTCGGGGAGGTTCACGCCGCCTCCTCCGCCTTGGGCTTGGCCCGCTTGGCCGGGGACAGGGCGGCCTTGGCTTTCTGGAGAAGGCCCATGAGACGGTTCCCGCCCGCCGGGCCTGCGCCCGTCTCGGGCACGATCTTGTCATAGATGAGGGGGATGAGGACGAGGGTCAGGAAGGTCCCGAAGGTCAGGCCGCCGATGAGGGTCAGGGCCAGGGGGATGCGGATCTCGAAGCCCTCCTCCAGGCTCAGGGCCATGGGCAGAAGGCCGAGAACGGTCGTGATGGTCGTCATCAGGATCGGGCGCCAGCGGACCTGGGCGGCGTTCTGGATGGCCTCCCGCTTGGGCTGGCCCTGGGCCTGGAGCTGGCCGATGTAGTCGACGAGAACGATGGCGTTGTTGACGATGACCCCGGCCAGGATGATGACCCCGATGAGGACGAGGACGTTGATGGACATCCCGGCGGGGAAGCCGACGATGACGACCCCGATGATGGCCAGGGGGATGGTGAACATGATGATCAGCGGCTTGACGAAGGACTCGAACTCGGAGGCCATGACCAGATAGACGAGGAAGACCGCTAGGACGATGGCGAAGACCATCGAGGTGAAGGCCACATCCTGCTCCTGGCTCTGGCCGGCCATGCTGACGTCGTAGTCGGGCGACATGGGGATCTGGGCGGCCTCGGCCATGACTTTCTCGCCGGCCTTGCTGAGCGAGGTGCCCGAGAGGTTCCCGGAGATGACGGCCGCTTTCTGCTGGAGGATGCGGCGGATCTCGGCCGGGCCCTCCTGGATCTCGATCGCGGCCAGGGACTTGAGCGGCACGATGGCCCCCAGGCCGTTGCGAACGGTGATCCGGCCGATCTCCTCGACGCGGTCGCGGTAGTCCTCGGCGACGCGGACGCGGATATCGACCTCGCGGTCGCTCTCGATGAAGCGCGTGGCGACCTCGCCCTCGATCTTGTTGCGGAGCTGGGAGCCGACCTGGTTGATGGTCATGCCCTGGGAAGCCAGGACGTCCCGGTCGAAAACGATCTGGACCTCGGGATAGCCCTCCTCCATGCTGGACTTGAGGTCGATGAGCCCCGGGATGGTCTTCATGCGCCGGAGGAGCTCGTCGGAGATCTCCTTGATCGTGTCCAGCTCAAGGCCGGAGACGACGACCTCGAGCGGCGCCTTGAAGGAGAACAGGCGGGGCTTGTAGACCTTGATCTGGGCCGTCGGGAAGGCCTCGAGCTGCTCCCGGACCCGGTCCATGATGACGTCCTCGGCCTTGCCCAGGATGCCGGGCTTGAGCCGGATGGTGAACTCGGACAGGTTCTCCATCTCCTCCTGGAAGGAGACGCCGCCCCGCGAGCCCTTGCCGATGAGCTCGTAGACGCTCTCGACCTCGGGGTTGCGCCCGAGGACCTCGCGGATCTCGGCCACGACCATGGCGTTCTCGGACAGGGACGTCCCGGGCGGGAACTCGACGTTGACGATGAACTCCCCCTGGGAAATGGTCGGGATGAGCTCCTGGCCCATGAACCGGGTCAGGCCGAGCGAGATCAGGAAAACGGCCAGGACGACGATGAAGATGATCCGGCGCTTCTTGAACGAAACGTCTTGGAACTTCTTGTAGGCGCCAAAGACCCGCTCGTAGACCTTGTCGACGGGCCTGAAGACGGCGTGGAGGACGGGGGTCAGGAGCTCGCGCGAGCCCTGCCGCCGCATGGCCCCGGCCAGCATGGGCACAACCGTGAGCGATACGGCCAGCGAGGCCAGGAGCGAGAAGGTCACGGTCAGGGCCATGTCCTTGAAGAGCTGGCCGGCGATGCCCTCGACGAAGACGATGGGGAAGAAGACGGCGACCGTGGTCAGAGTCGAGGCGGTGACGGCGCCGGCGACCTCGGTCGTCCCCTTATAGGCGGCCTCGGCCGGGGCCAGGCCCGAATCGCTGTAGCGCTGGATGGCCTCCAGGACGACGATGGAGTTGTCGACCAGCATGCCGATTCCCAGGGCCAAGCCGCCGAGCGAGATGATGTTGAGAGAGATGTCGGACGAGAACATCAGGAAGAAGGTGATGACGACCGAGACGGGGATGGCCGTGCCGATGATGATCGTGCTGCGAACGTTCTTGAGGAAGTAGAGCAGGACGAGGACGGCCAGGAAGCCGCCGATGACGGCCGTCGACTTGACCTCGTCGATGGTGCTCTTGATGAACTTGGACTGGTTGGTGATCAGGAGGAAATCCATGCCCCGCGGCTCGAGGATGTTCCGGCGGACGGTCTCGAGGCGCTTGGTGACCTCTTCGACGACGGTGACGGTGTTGGCGTCGGCGGCCCGGTAGATGGCCGCCTCGATGCACTCCCGGCCGTCGATCCGGGATATGACCTTGCGCTCCTTGTAGCCGCGGAAGACTTCGGCGATGCTGCCCAGGGTGATCTGGACGTCGCCGCGCTTCTCGACGATGATGCCCTTGATCTCCTCGACGTCCCGGAACTGGTTGACCGTCCGGACCAGGAACTGGGTGTCCTTCTGCTTGAGGATGCCGGCCGAGAGGTCGACGTTCTCCTGGGCCAGCCGCGTGGAGACCGTGGTGATGGGGATGTTGAGGAGGCTGAGCTTGCGCTCGTCGATGTCGATGTGGATCTCGTCCTCGAGGCCGCCCGAGATGGAGCAGGCGGCGACGCCCTCGATGCTCTCGAGGGCCTGCTTGACCTCCTTCTCGGCCACGTAGCGGATGCGGGCCAGGTCCATGTCGCCGGTCAGGCCCAGCTTCATAACCGGGTCCTGGTTGGGGTCGTAGCGGAGGATGACGGGCTTCGTCGCCGCCGTCGGGAAGCGCAGCAGGTCGAGCTTCTCCCTGACCTTCAGGGTGGCGAAGTCCATGTTGGTGTGCCAGGCGAACTCGATCGTGACCTCCGAAAGCTCGGCCCGGGAGACCGACGAGATGCGCATGACGTTGTCGACGACGCCGCAGGCTTCCTCGATGGGCTTGGAGATGATGTTCTCGATCTCCGAGGGGGCCGTGCCCGGGTACTCGGTCTTGACGGTCAGGGTCGGGTAAGAGATCTTGGGCAGGAGGTTGAGATTGAGGCGCGAATAGGAGATGAAGCCGAAAATGACGGCGGCCACGGTGAACATGAACACCGAGACCGGCCGGTGGATGGAGAACTTGACGATTTTCATAGTCTTGTCTTTATCGTCCTTCTTCCAGCACGGTGACGGGCTGGCCGTCCTTGAGGTTCTCGACGCCGACCGAGACGATGACCTCGCCCTCGGAGACGCCGTCCAGGACCTCGGCGTGGTCCTCCTCGGTCAGGCCCAGGGTGACCTCGCGCTGGTAGGCCCGGCCGTCCTCGAGGACGAAGAGATAGGTCTTGCCCGTTTTGTAGAGGATGGCCTTACGGGGGATGACCAGGATGTTCTCCTTGGCCCCGGTGGCGATGCGGACCTCGACGAACATGCCCGGCTTCAGGTGGAGCGTGTCGTCGTAGACCTCGACCGTGACCTTGATCGTCCCCGTCTGGACGTCGACCCGGGGATTGATCAGCGTGACCGTGCCCTTGAAGACCTCGTCCTTCAGGATCTCGGTCATGACTTGAGCCGGGAGGCCCGTCTCGAGGGCGATGGCGTCGCTCGTGGGCACGTAGACCCGGATAAGGAGAGGCTTGAAGTCCTCGATCGTGTAGACGTGCTGATTGGCCGTGACCCGGCCGCCGGCCTCGATCAGGCGCTCGGTGATGTAGCCCTCGGCCAGGGAGCGGATGCGAGTCCAGTTGAGCTGGAGCTCGAGGTCCTTGAAGTTCTCCTCGCGGTTCTCGTGGTCGAGGAGGGCCTGATTGTAGGCGGCCTCGGTCGTCTGGAACTCCTGCTCGGCGATGAGCGCCTTGTCGAAGAGCTCCTTGCTGCGGGTCAGGTTCCTGTCGGCCTGGTCAAGGCTCAGCTGGGCCTGCTCCAGGGCGATCCGGGCCTGCTCGTAGCTGATGCGGATCTCCGTGTCGTCGAGGATGGCCAGGACTTCGTTCTCGCGGACGAAGGCGCCCTCCTCCCGGACGATCTCCTTGACGTAGGCCGACAGGCGCGAGAAGATCTGGACCTGGCGCTCAGGCTCGACGATGCCGTTGAGGACGAGGTAAGAGTTGAGGCTGGTC
>DSDX01000370.1 GCA_011048485.1 Candidatus Aminicenantota bacterium
CCTCCTCCAAGATCGTCTCTTTCATGTCGTAGTCGATGGCCTTCTTCTCGCAGACGTCCTTGCACTTGCCGCAGCGGACGGGCGAGAGGCCGAGACAGTGCTCCGCGTCCAGCGTATAGGTCCCGGGGATGGCCTGGGGGAAGGGCATGTAGATGGCCTTGCGGAAGGACAGGCCCATGTTGAACTCGTCGGGGACGATCTGGGGGCAGACCTTCTCGCACTCGCCGCAAAGGTTGCAGAGCGTCTCGTCGACGTAGCGGGGCTTCTTGCGGATCTTGACCTTGAAATTGCCGACGAAGCCCGAGATCGAGTCGACCTCGTGGTAGGTCAGGAGCTTGATCCGGGGATGGCGGGAGACCTCGACCATCTTCGGGGTCAGGATGCACTGGGAGCAATCCAGGGTCGGGAAGGTCTCCGAGAGCTGGATCATCTTGCCGCCGATCGAGGGCGCCTTTTCGACCAGGATGACCTCGTAGCCGTGGTCGGCGATGTCCAGGGCGGCCTGGAGCCCGCTGACGCCGCCGCCGATGACCAGGGCCCGGCGATTGACGTCGACCGTGATCGGGGCCAGGTCCTCGTTCTGGATGGCCTTCTCGACATGCGACTTGACGATCCTGATGGCCTTCTTGGTGGCCTTCTCCTTGTCCGAGTGGACCCAGCTGTCCTGCTCGCGGATGTTGGCGATCTCGATCTGGTAGGGATTGAGGCCGGCCAGCTTGGCCGCCTCCTGGAAGGTCTTCTCGTGGAGCGTCGGCGAGCAGGCGGCGACGATGATGCCGTCCAGATGCTTCTCCTTGATCGTGTCGATGATCATCTGCTGGCCCGGGTCCGAGCACATGTATACGTAGTCCGTCGAGACGCTCACGCCAGGATAGTCCTTGAGGGCTTCGGCGACCTTCTCGACGTCGACGACGCTGGCGATATTGACGCCGCAGTGGCAGACGAACAGTCCGATGCGCTTGTCCTTGGGCTTCTTGGGGGTCTTGGGGGTCTTGGCCGTCATGTCCTCACCTCGGGAGCCGGGCGCTCGACGAACAGGGCGTCGGCGGGGACCTTGTGGTCCCCCAGGCCGAGGAGGGCCTTATCGACGCCGAGGGCCCAGGCCAGGAGCTGGGTGAAAAAGAGCACGGGGAGCCCGGCGAAATCCAGGTAGGCCGTCTTGATGGTCTCCTGGCGGTGGTCCAGGTTGTAGAAGCAGAGCGGGCAGGTCACGGTGATGGCCCGGGCCCCGTTCATCTTGGCCGAGCGGAGCACGCGGTAGGAGGCCTCCGTCGCCGCGTCGGGCATGGAGACGGCGAGATAGGACCCGCAGCACTCCTGCTTGAAGGGGTAGTCGACGGCCGCGCAGCCCACGGCCTCGAGGAATTCCTCGAAGAGGTGGGGAGAGTCAGGCTCGTCGAAGCCCATCTCCTCCTTGGGGCGCAGCAGGCGGCAGCCGTAGTACGCGGCCACGGGCAGCATCCCCAGGTCCCGCTTGATACGCTCGCGGACCCGGGGGAACCCGACCCTGTCGCGGAGGTACTCTAGAAGGTGGAGGACCTGGACCTCCCCGTTGTAGTCGGCGAAGCCCGTCGTCCGCTCCTTGGTCAGGGGATCGATCTGGATGTCGTCCCGGAGGAAGGCGTTAATCCTCTTGCGCTTCACGGGATCGTCCCGGAGGGCCTTGTTCGACCTCTTCAGGACGGAGTAGCAGAAGGAGCAGGTCGTCACGACGATGTCGCCGCCCTCGTCCCGGACCTGGCGCAGGACCCGGATGGGCGCCGCCAGGCCGGCGATCTTCTCCCCGGTCAGGGGGTACTCCGCGCCGCAGCACGTCCAGCCGTCGGGCTCGACGAGCTCGACATCCAGACGCTTCATGGCCTCCCGGGTGGAGATGTCCAGCCCGGTGGTCTTGTCCTTGAGGGTGCATCCCGGATAGTAATGGAGTTTCATCGGCTCGACCTACTTCGCGAATTTGCGGAAGACGGAGACCAGGACCTGCTGAGGCAGCTCCCGGGCCAGCTCCGGAGTGAGCTCGCAGGGGCCGAAGGCGTCCTGGCCCTTGGGATCGAGGACGTGCCGGACCGCCTCCATGACCCGGGCCATGTCGATCCCCTTGGGACAGCGGGATTCGCAGGTGAAACACGAGGCGCAAAGGTACAGGGTCTTGGACCGGAGGACCTCCTCGTCGAGCCCCATCTGGACCATCCTTATGATCTGATTGGGCAGAAGGTCCATCTCGGAAGCCATCGGGCACCCGGCGGAACACCGCCCGCACTGGTAGCAGGCAAAGACATTCTCGCCCGAAAGCTCTTCGATCCTCTCGATGAACTTACGCTGGTCTGGTCCGGACTTCAGCTTGACTCTCATGCTTCCTCCGCGTGTGGAGTCGAAAAACGTTGCTGATGGTCATGGGATGCCGGATCATGATGCCGTCGACGTCGACGAGGTGTTGGCCAGCTTCGCCAAGGAAGCCTGAGCGACCTTCCGGACATCCTTCCTTTCTCCGCGCCGTTCGAGGGCGGCCTTCAGGGCCGGGACGGCCCGGGGATCCCCCGTCTCTCCCAGGAGCCGGGCGGCCCGGAAGCGCGTCGTCCAGGACGGGTTCCGCAGGGCCTCGATGAGCGGATCGACGGCGTCGCGGCCGAAATTGAGGAGCGCCAGCTCGGCGCTCTCCCGAACGCTCCAGTGGGAATCGGCCATGGCCTTGAGCAGCGGCGCGATGGATCTCTTGTCGAGGTATCCGCCCAGCAGCCGGGCGCTCTGGACCCGGACGTCGCGGGACGGGTCTTTGAGCCGGCGCCGGGCCGCCTCGAGGACGCCGGGGTATCCCTGGCCGGCCGTCCGGAGGAGCCGGATGGCCTCGCGGCGGATGAAATCCTGGGGGTCGGCCACGGCGATCCGGACCAGGTGCCGGACGGCCTCCTCGCCGCCGAGCTTGCCGAGGGCCCGGACCGTCTCGAAGCGGACGTTGTCGGAATCGTCCTTGAGCGAGGCCAGGAGCTGGGGCACGATGGACCGCTCGCCGACCTCGCCGAGAACTTTCATGGCCGAACAGCGCCCCCAGGCGGCGCAGCCGATCTGGAAGAGGGCCTGGGAGGCCGCCTCCTGGACGTCCGGCAGACCCTCCTCCACGAGTTCCTTGAGGAGGCCGACGGCCCGGTGGTCCTCGAGCCCGCCGAGCGCTTTGATCGCCCGGAGCTGCAGGTCGGGGCGCTTCATGTCGCAGGCGTCTTTTTTCAGGGGTTCGATGTCCGAGGTGTTGAAGGACAGCGTGGCCAAGAGGTGCCTGGTCACGATCGGGCCGAAGCGGACGAGGGCGGCGACAGCCGCCTGCCGGACGATGAAATAGCTGCTGCGCAGGTAGCTGATGAGGGCCGGCACGGCCTTGGGATCGCCGATGAGGCCCAGGCACTTCAGGAAGGCCCGCAGGGCGTACTTGTCGCGCTCCCGGGTGATGGCGTTGAGAAGGGGCATCGTGGCCGCCTTCCCGAACCCGACGAGAGCGGTCACGGCCGCCTCCTGGACCTTCTCCACGTTGTCCTGGATCATGAGCACGAGCGGTTCGACGCTGACCTTGTCCCCGATCTGGCCCAGGGCCTCCGAGGCGGCGGCCCGGGCCACCGCGTCATCGTCCTGGAGGAGCTCGAGGAGATAGGGGATCGAGGCCGCCGCCCTCATCCGGCCCAGCGTCAGGGCGGTGTTGGCCCGGATATTGGGCGAGGGGTTGCGGAGGGCCTCGTGGAGACAATCGAGCGAGGCCGTCCCCAGCTCCTGGAAGCCCTCCGTGGCCAGGTTGACGATCTCCTCGTTGTCGAGGGAGAACATGTAGATCAGGATGCGGGCCAGCCGGACGTCCTTGCGGGCGATGATGTCCTTGACCTTGACCATCAGCTCGGCGACGGCCTCGGTCCGGACGATCCACTCCGTGTCTTCGGCGGCCTTGAGGAGCAGGTCGATCGTCTTGAAGTCTCCCAGCCGTCCGATGGCGGTCACGGCCGCCCAGCGGATCTGGGGGGAGGAGGAATGGAAGATCTTGGGCTTGGCGAGCTCCTCGATGGCCTCGGGCCGGCCCTGGCGCCCCAGGGCGACGACGGCCCCGTGCTGGACGCTGGGATTCGGGTCGTCGAGCTTGGCCACGAGGAGAGCGTAGACCTCGTCGCGCTTCTCGTAGCCGAGCTGCATGAGGGCCGCGCGCACGGAGGCCGCGTCCTCGCTCTCCAGGGCGACCTGGAGGAGGCTCTTCGCGGAGGGGGATGCGGTCTTGGCCAAATCAGGTCCTCTCGATGTAGCCCTTGCAATCGCCTTCGATGTTGAACGACGTGACCTGGTACTCGCAATCGATATTGGCCAGGGCCTTGACCGCGGCCCGGAAACAACCGATCCGGGCGCAGGTCAGGTCACGGACCGAGAAGCCCTCGTCGATGAGGGCCTGGCAGCTCTTGAGGTAGACGCAGTCGTGGACGGTGATCTCCAGGTGGAACGGATTGACCTCGGCGAGATCGAAGAAGTTGGCGTCCCGGAAAAGGCCCCCGGCGACGCCGAGCTGGATATAGTTCTCGACCGCCTCCCGGAGCGAACCGGATTTCTTGATCTGCACGCCGTACTCGTCCCCCAGGAGGTGGAGATAGTACTGGACGGAATGCTCGTAGGCCCTGGCGCTGAAGACGTAAGGCCGGGTGCCGTGGAAGTCCCGGGCTGTCTCCTCGAGCGCGCTCAACCAGGACAGGGCGACCAGCCAGCCCGCGTCTTCCCTATTGATCTTGTCCATGGCGTCATCCCTCAATGAGTTTTTCGGGCCCGGCCGGCCGGCCGGGCGGCCGCGGCCAGGCTCAGCCGCTCGAGCTCGCGCCCGACCTCGTCCGCGCCGACGGTCCGTCCGATCTCCTTCCCCCACTTCCGGGCCAGCGCGGCCGGGTCGGCCGCGCGGTTGCGGGCCCAGAGGAGGACCAGCTTGGCCGTCTCGTCCGGTCCGAACGCGGCCGGTCGCGTCGGCTCGGCGGGCGCCTCGGCCGCGGCCTGTCGCGGCGCCAGCGAGGACAGGATATGGACCGTGTCCCGGGCAATGGCCAGCTCTTCGTTGGTCGGCACGACCATGATTTTCACCCGGCCGGAGCTGATGATCGGCTCGTTGGCCTCGTTCTTGGCCGGATCGAGGACGATGCCGAACGTCTCGAGGCCCTCGGTGACGAGCCGGCGGACGAGCCGGGAGTTCTCGCCGACCCCGCCGGTGAAGACGACGGCGTCGAGCCGCCCCATCTCGGCCATGTAGGCCCCGACGTACTTCTTGATCGTGTGGCAGTAGATCTCGAGGGCCAGCTGGTGGCGCTCGCTCCCGTTCGCGGCCTCCTGTTCGATCTCTCGCATGTCGTTGGACGTCTCGGTCAGGCCGAGCATGCCGCTATTCTTGTTCATGATGGAGTCGATCTCCTTCGTCCCCAGCTTCTCCCGCTCCATGATATAGGGGACGAGGGCCGGATCGATGCTGCCGCAGCGCGTGCCCATGACCAGTCCTTCGAGGGGCGTGAAGCCCATCGTCGTGTCCACCGACCTCCCCTTGGCCACGGCCGTCAGGCTGGCCCCGTTGCCGAGGTGGCAGGTGACGAGGTGGAGCTTCTC
>DSDX01000179.1 GCA_011048485.1 Candidatus Aminicenantota bacterium
ATGTTCCTGGGGCTCTTGAAATAGAAAGCGCCCCCGTCGTCCGAGATCCGGAAGACCTCGCGGAGCCGGAGGACGCGCCCGGCTTGGGGATTCCTGGGCTTGGCTGGAAGCGTCACGGTTTCCTGGCCGAAGGTCGCGGTGACCAGGACGATCGACAGGAGAGCCGCTGGCGGTTTTTTCAATTGAGCCTCCTCTCCGTCCGGTTTCGCGGGACCGGCCGGTTCAAATTGAATTCGGTGCGGACCGTCGGAACGTTTAATGGGCGGACCGTCGCCTGCCACGACATTAATACTCAAGATCTGGGCGGGAGGTTACTTGCTTGTTGGCGGGCACGGCTCGTGCCCTCGGCCTTTGGCCTTCGGGTGCTGCTGGCGCGGGCTCGCTTTCCCCAACGGATCGGTTTTGCGAATGGACTGGATTTTGGGTCCGGGAATATCCGTTGACGGGAGATCGTATTTCCAGCAGAATGAATCATCCTCAGGGGGTGGCCGATGCGCTTGATCCTGAAGACCTCGCTCGCTGCCGCCCTCTCAGTATCGATTCCGGCGGCGGCCTGTCGCTCGGGCCCCTCCATCGACACCTCGAAATTCACGGTCGAGATCCGCGGAGATGTCCGACTGGTCCATAACCACGCGCCGCAGTTCCAGGGAGCGTCACCGGTCCGATTCGAGCACATCGGGACGATCGGCCGTCTCGAAGCCCGCGAAGAAAAGGATGTCCTCTACGACCCGGTGGACGTGGAGCGGCTTGCCAACGGGGACGTTCTCGTTCTCGAGGGGGATGGATGTACGATCAAACGCTTCGACGGGCGCCATCAGTTCGTCTCCTCCTTTGGCCGGAAAGGCTTAGGTCCGGGCGACTTCATCTCGCCTTTCCGTCTGAGGATGAGCAGCAAGAAGGACCTGGTCTACGTGGCAGAAAGGAACCGCGTCTCCTGGTTCAGGCCGGATGGCCGATTCGTCGGAAGCTTCAAGTGCGCCGCCGCCAGGTCCGGAGGAAGCAGCATTTCCCAGCAGCACAGGACGTCCGGGATGTCCCTTTTGTCCGATGGCCGGGTTATTCTCCCGGGCGACCACTCGGTTTGGGAGGAATCCGGCCAAGCCGCCTTGCTGATGGTCTATGATGCTGCCGGCAAGACCGTCCGGTCCTTCGGAACCGTTACGCGCTTCGACGATCCCCTCCTGACGCTGAACGCCAATCTCGTCCAGTTCGTGACGGACGACAGCGACGCCTGTTATGTCGCCTATGACCACCAGAACAGGCTGGATAAGTACTCGCGCGAGGGCCATCCCCTCTTCTCGAGCGATCGGCCGTTGCCCTATGCCGTGAAAACCGAGATGAGGGAGGAGGTCTTCACGAGCGGCTCGATGAAGCAAGCTTTCCCCTGGCCTTCCGTCACTTCCGTTGCCAGGGGCGTCTCCATCGACGGGAGAGGCCGAGTCTGGGTGTTGACGTACCTGGTCCAGCCCAACAGGTTTGGCGGCTTCGACGCCGAGGACGACGCGGGCCGCTGCTATCGGTTCGATGTCTTCGACTCAGAGGGGGTGCTCAGGTTCTCCGTCAGCCCTCCGAATGTTCCCTTTGGTGGCTTTGTCATCCATGGGGACCGGATATACTTGATCGATGCGGCCGAGGGGGCATGCGTCCGCGAATACAGGATCATCGAAGGCGATTGATCGCCGCTGGTCCGGCGCTCAGAGCCACGGGAACCTGACCTTGTCGAGGTATTCCTCCCAAGCGGGGCCAAAAGCCTTCGACAGAACGGTTTCTTCCTGTGGCGAGAAGATCCTTCACGCCTGAACCCTGTCAATCATATGGGAGAGCCCTCGGCCCGGAGATGGAGAGAAAAGTCGGCCCTGTCAGAGGCCGATCGACCAGCCCACGGAAAGCGACAGGTCCGGGGAGGCCTCCGAGAGTCCGACGGCTGCGTTGAGCATCAGGCTGCTCGCCGCGCCGGCCCTGACTGAGAATCCGAGGCCGAGGGACGAGGGCGGGGCGACGCCGGCGATGACTTCGGTGATCCCGGAGTACGACGCCATGAGGGCGAGCTTGCCGCCCGAGAACGCGTGGCCGAAGGAGAAGGCGTAGGACCAGGCGTTCTTGAGCTCCAGCTCGGGGAGATCGCCGAGGATCCAGTAGCTGACGTCGGCGAACAGGAAGACCTGGCCGAGCCTCTTGGACAGGCCCAGGCCGGCGCTATAGTCCCATTCGCCCGTCCCGAAGCCCCTTTCGACGCTGGCCAGGGGCGCCTTGATCGTCCCGGAGATCTGGACGGCCGGAAGGGACCGGCCTTCCTTGACCAGGGTCAGGCCGGCCGTGATGACCGGGTCCCCGATGCCGTACTGATTGTATTCGACGATCTCGGGAACGAGGACGGGCTCGCGGCCCTGCCTTTGGTTCACGGAAGAGCTTTCCGTCCCTCCGGACGGGAGGACGCCCAAACCCGTGTAGGACACATAGGGCGTGTTTTGGTAGATCACGGGGATCGTCGCGGCCAGCGAGAAGGAGCTCGACGAGAAGCGCAGACCATTGAAGAAGAAGTATCCGCTCGTCGGCTGGGTGAATATATATGTCCCCCGGGCCATCTGCAGCGATCCCGTGTAGGACAGCGTGCCTCCCTCCGCCGGAGAAGCGGCCAGGGCCATTGTGAGGATGGCCCCGGCCGCCGCGGCCGCGAGAGTCGCCCGACTGACTCCGCGCGCGTTCATGGCTCGATCAGGCGTTGATCTTCAGGCGGTTGGCCAGACGCTCCATGACCTTGAGCATCTCGTCGAGCTCGTTGGCCGCCTTCTCCAGGCGGTTCTGGACCTGGTTCATGTCCTTGGTCATGGCCTTGTCTTGGAAGAGCTCGCGATTGCGGTACATCTCCCGCCACTGCTCCAGGTTGCCCTTTATCTCGCCGGCCATCTCGGACGTGCCCTCGCCCATCTGCTTGAGCGCGCGGATCTGGGCCTCGACCTTGGCCTGGGTCTCGGTCCGGGCCCGCGTCTGGGTCTGGGCCATCTTCCGGTCCAGATTCTGAACGAGGTTCTGGGCCCTCTCCTGGAGCTGCGTCATGCGCTGCGTCATGGTCTGCAGGCGGAGCATCTGCTGCTGTTGGAGCTGCTGCTGTTGCTGCTGGGCCGCATTCTGGGCGAAGGCCCCTGCGGCGAAGACGGCCAGAGCGGTGATGACGATGAGGCCCCTGAGGATTTTTTCTTGGCGTTTCATGTTGCTCTCCTTTGCGCCAATTTTTGGCTCGCAAGCCGGCAATTATTTATGCACTTTCAGTGCCAAATTATTAATGCATAGATAATAATAAAGTTAGATGTTGACACGGCGCTTTTTTTTCGACATTTTAGTCGGTCGAGTGACCAAAATGTAACTTCTCCCGATATCCAGGCAGTTGTGAGGAATGGCTTGGACCCCTTGGACCGTGGGGGCGTAACCGGAGCCCGCTACCATCGGAGTCCCGAACTCGCGCGGATAGTCGCCGCAAGCCCGGATTTTCTCGGTTGAGGTTGGAAATCGCAGATGAGCTGCGCTATAATCCGGAAACGCATGGCTGTCCGAGCCCGATCATCTTCATGAAAGAGGTCCCCATGAAAAACGATTTCTTCGGCGTCGAGGACATGCCCCGGCGCAGGTTCCTCGAGCTGGGCTTGAAGGGAGGCTTGGCCCTCGCGGCCACGCCGGCCCTGATGCGCTGCGCCCGCACGGGCCAGGCCCCGTCCCGGCCCCAGTTCGCCTTCGAGGACTTGAACCGGGTCATCCGCAAGGCCCTCGAGAAGGGCGGCGAGTTCGGCGAGGTCTACATCGAGAACCGCGTCTCGCGCAGTATCCTCCTCGAGGAAGGCAAGTTCAAGAGCGCCGTCTTCGGAATCAGCCAGGGCGCGGGGGTCCGGGTCATCGCCGGCGACAAGACCGGCTACGCCTACACCGACGACCTCACGGTCGATGGCTTCCTGCGGGCGGCCGACGTCGCCTCGGTCATCGCCCGGGGCTCCCGGGCCGTCCAGCCGGTCGACGTCCGGGAAGTGAAACGGCCTTCCTACTCACGGTCGAGGTCCCCCTCGAGACCGTGGCCGACACGAAGCGCCTCGAGATCATGAAGCGGGCCCACGACGCCGCCCTGGCCTACGACGGCCGGATCAAGATGGCCTCGATCGACTACTACGACGAGGTCCGGGGCCGGGTCATCGCCAACAGCGAGGGCCTCTACCTGAGCGACGAGCTGCCGATCATCTTCTTCATCGTCCAGACGCTCGGCGTCGGCGCGGCCACCTCCCACATGGGCCGGGAGCGGCTGAGCCGCCACTCCGGGATCGAGATGTTCGACGATCTCAAGCCCGAGGACGCGGCCAGGACCGCCGCCCGCGAATCCATCGCCATGCTCGAGGCCAAGGACGCGCCCGCGGGTCAGATGGACGTCGTCATGCAGAACGGCTGGGGCGGCGTCCTCGTCCACGAGGCCGTCGGGCACCCTCTCGAAGGAGACAACATCTCCCGCGAGACCGGCGTCTTCGTCGGCCGGCTCGGCCAGAAAGTGGCCAGCCCGAAGTTCACCATGGTCGACGACGGCTCCCTGCCCAACGCCCGCGGCACGACCAACTTCGACGACGAGGGCACGGCCATGAAGCGCAACGTCCTCATCCAGGACGGCACGCTGGTCAAGTACATGACCGACATCCTCTCGGCGAAGCAGATCGGTATGGAGCGCACCGGCAACGGCCGCCGCGAGTCCTTCCGCTACATCCCCATCGTCCGCATGACCAACACCTTCATCGAGAACGGGACGGACAAGCCGGCCGACATCCTGGCCTCGACGCCGAGCGGCATCTATGTCCAGAGCCTGAGCGGCGGCAGCGTCAATCCGACCGACGGCGTCTTCAACTTCACCTGCCGCGAGGCCTATCTCATCGAGAACGGGACAAAGACGACGCCGGTCAAGGGCGCGACGCTCATCGGCAACTGCCTCGACGTTATCCAGAACATCGACGCCGTCGGGGACGACCTGGCCTTCGGGCCGGGGATCTGCGGCAAGGGCCAGTCGGCCGAGGTCGACGCCGGGCAGCCCACGGTCCGCATCCGGGGCATTACCGTCGGCGGGTCGCGGGCGAGATAGGGGTAAGAAAGGACGAAAGCGATGGACATGAAAGCGTTAGCCGAACAGCTGGTCAAGACGAGCCTCGAGAAAGGCGCCGACGCGGCCGAGGTCTATATCGAGTCGGGGCGGGTCCTGAGCCTCGACGTCCGCAAGGGCGAGATCGAGACGGTCGAGGACTCGGCCATGTCGGGGGCCGGGGTCCGGGTCTTCGTCAAGGGGCGGATGGCCTTCGCCAGCTCCAACGACCTGGGCGAGAGGGCCCTCGCCGACGCGGTCGGCCGGGCCATCGAGTTCGCCCGGATCACGACCGCCGACCCCAACAACGTCCTGCCCGACGACAAGGGCGAGACGGCGGTCGCCGGTCTCCACGACCCCCGGATCGCCCAGATCCCCCTCGACGAGAAGATCGGGCTGGCCAAGCGGGCCGAAGAGCTGGCCCTGAAGGACGTCCGGATCACCAAAAGCGACGGGGCCCGCTACCAGGACACGGAGAGCGAGATCGTCATCGCC
>DSDX01000372.1 GCA_011048485.1 Candidatus Aminicenantota bacterium
CTCGGCTGCGGGGCCCACCTCGCCTCCCTGCGGCGGACGTCGTCGGGCTCCTTCGGACTGGCCGAGGCGGTGCCGCTGGAGGCCCTAGAGGAGGCCGCCGGGCGGGGCGAAGCGGCCCGCTACATCCGGCCTCTCGAGGGGCTTCTGCCCCGGGCCCCGTCCGTCGTCGTCCGCCCCGAAGCGGAAGCCTATGTCCGGAACGGCCGCCGCCTCGAGCCGGCTCAACTGCTCGAGCCCGCCGGGGTTATCCCCCGCCGGCGGGCCGGGGAGGACGTGACGAGGATCCTATCGTCCGACGGGCGCCTCCTCGCCCTCGGCCGACCGGCCCCCGACGGGACCGCGATCCACCCCTTCCTCGTCCTCTCCTGAAGCCCCCGCCGAGGCGAGAATCGGCCTTGAAATTTTGGCTCCACTAAGGTAAAGTAAGGGGATTATGCGGCTCAATAGAAACCAAATCGAGCATCTGGCTTCGGTGATCTTGCGCAATCTGAACAAGGAAGGCAAGCTCATCGTCGAGGACAAGGGCCGGCTGCTCGATGAGGTGACGGCGCTCCTTTTCGAGGAGTTCCAGAAGGAGGACCGCCTCGACCAGGAGGTCCGCGAGATCCTCAGCCAGCACATGGAGAAAATCCGCCGGGAGAACATCGAGTATCAGGCCATGTTCAAGGAGGTCAAGAAAAAGCTGGCCCGGGAGAAGGGGATCGTCCTATGAGCAGCCGGCTGTCGCGCGAGAAGATCAACTACCTGTCCCGTCAGGTCCTCAATATCCTCGAAACGGACGACCAGGTCGATTTCCTGGACGATCCCAACGAGGTCCGCCTGATCATCGTCAGGTCCATCGAAGAGGAAATGATGCTCTACGAGGCCATCGACAGGAAGGCCATCGACAAGATCCAATCCCAGAAAAAGGCCATCGAAGAGGGTTCCCGGGAGTGGGAGATCCTCTACCGCAAGTATTACAACGACGAGCTGTCCAAGCTCGGCAAGCTCTCCGACTGACCCCGCCTGCCTACCGAAGCGAACGATGTGAGCGGAGGGCAGAAATCCGCCGGAGCAGACACGGAGGCGGATTTCTGCGAAATATCGGAGGAGAGGTCTTTCTTGAGATTTTCCCCCTCTCCAGCAACGGGGGTCGTCGAGGCAACGCCCATCGCCGCCACGGGAGGGAATCCGGAGATGACGGAGAAGAACAAAAAAGGGCCGGGGACGCTGTCCCCGGCCCTGTCAGAGTCTTGGCGGGTGGCGCGGCCTAGAACAGGAACCTGAAGCCGGCGCCGGCCTTCCAGTTGTGCTCGAAGGAGCGGCCGATCGGCATGCGGAATTCGAAGAACAGCTGCCCCTTGCTCGTCCACTTGTCGATGACGTCGAAGCCGGCCTGGACGGGGATGT
Source organism: Candidatus Aminicenantota bacterium (assembly GCA_011048485.1). Lineage (GTDB taxonomy): Bacteria > Acidobacteriota > Aminicenantia > Aminicenantales > Saccharicenantaceae > RBG-16-66-30. The sequence continues at coordinate 1,390 of DSDX01000372.1, forward strand.
CGACCCCGAACTTGTGGTTTTCGTCCTTGGGCTGGGTGTTCGAGCTCACGCCGACGCCGGTGCCGATGAAGAAGCTCTCGAAATGCCCGTTGATCAGCGCCTCGGCGTTGAAGACGATCTTCCAGGGATCGCCGGCGAACGGGATGCCGCCTCCGCCGGTCAGGGTGAAGCTCCACTGGTCGGGCGTGATCCAGGCCAAGAGCCCCGCGCGGAGGAATCCGTAAAGGGCGGTGCTGCCGCCGTAGATCCCCAGTCCGCCGCCGACGTTCCAGTAGAGCGTCTTCTGCGTGACCTCGAAGGTCAGCCGGCAGGGATCGGAAGCCGAGGACTGGGCCCCGTCGTTGTCGAAGACGGTCACGTTGATCGTGTAGACCCCGGCCTTGGCGAAGACCTTCTCCCAGGTCCAGGGCTTGCGCGTCGTCACGCACGTGTCCATAACGTTGCCCTCGGAGTCGAGCATCTCGAAGACGATCTTGCTGATCTCGCCGTCCGGGTCCGACGATCCGGAGGCGTCGAAGGTGATGGGCCGCCCGACGTAGTCCTCGCACGGCATGCAGGACGTCCACAGCTTGCAGATGGGCTGGAAGTTGACGGCCACTTTGGCCACCCCGGCGCATTCGGCGACCTTGTCGTCCAGGCCGACGACCCGGCCCTTGAACGTATACTCGCCGGGTCTGTCGAACTTGGTCTGCCACTTGGGCGACTGGGGGGTCAGTTCCTGCGTCGCGATCCTCTGCCCCTGGGCGTCCATGACCTCGACGGTCATCGACTTGGCGTTCTGCGAGCCGCTCATGTCCACGGTCACGGGATCGTTGGCGTTGGTGCGGGCCGGGGTGACGACCAGGCTGCAGACGGCCGGCGGGATAAGGTCCTTGACCTCGCTGCCGAGAGCGATGTTGCCGCAGCCCTTGGGGATGATGAAGGCGTACTGCTTCCAGTCCTTCTCGACCGGGACGATGAACACCGGGAGGGCCTCCTTGCCGGCCCATTCGATGTTCCGGGCGACCTTGACCTGTCCGTGGGACTTGAACAGCATCCAGGGCAGGACCTCGCCGATGGGGATCGTCGTGTCCAGCCATTCGGCCGTCTTCATCTGCTCCATGAACGGCTCATAGAGCTCGGCGTTCCCGGCCATCTCGAAACCGGTCCTGATCTCGGCCGCGTGGGCGTCGAAAAGGCCCTTGAGGACCGCCGGCGTCGGCTCCTGGCCCTTGACCATCGCGAACGTGTAGACGCCGACCCTGCGGAGCTTGGTGGTCTGGGCAAGGGACATGGCCGTGCAGACGACGAGCGTCATAGCGACGAAGATAAGGGCGAACTTACGGTGCTTCATCGAGAATCCTCCTCGTCGATAAGGTAAGGACGAACTTCATCCCTTCCGCATTTATATGCGAGCCGGTCCCCGTTGTCAAGCAAAATCAACGCTTTCCCCGCCCCCGCCCGGGTCGCCGAAAGGTGCTTGTCGGGTCGTGCCGGTTTTTGGTATAATGCCCGTCCGTCAGGAGGACCCCCGTGACCCATCTGAGCGAAGAAACCGAACTCACCGTCACGACTCCGGACGAACCCGGCATCTTCGGGCGCGTCCTTGGCACCCTGGCCAACGCCGGGGTCAACGTCAGAGCCTACTACGTCTACTCCGAGGCCGGCGGCGGGCATTTCCATCTCGTCACCTCGGACGCCAAGAAGGCGGAAACGGCCCTGCGGTCCCTGGGCTACAAGGTCAAATCCAAGAAGGTCGTCGCCATCCTGGTCACGGACCGGATCGGCGCCGGGGCCGAGATCGGGGCGTTGCTGGGCAACGCCATCGTCGACATCCGCTACTCCTACGGGTCCTCGGCGGGCGAGGGCAAGACCCTTCTCGTCTTCCATACCAGCAACAACCGCAAAGCCGTCGATACCTTGAAATGACCCCGGCGCGAATTCCGTTGACAAGGCCTGGGAGTTATCATAGAATACGTCCCTTAGAGTTGTTCCAAGGAGGCCCTCATGGCAAAAGCCGAGCCTAACGTCGTTCCGCTCTGCGACGTCCTTCTCGTTCTTCTCATCATCTTCATGGTCATCACGCCCTTGGTCCAGAAGGGCATCGACGTCAAGCTGCCCGAAACGTCCGACGCCTCGAGCGGCGGCCAGCCGACCGGCCTCATCGTCATGACCCTGAAGGCCGTCGACGTCGTCGATATCAACGGCACGCCGACCGAGATCCGCGGCCTCCTCGAAGAGCTCCGCCGCGTCTACAGCACGCGCCAGGACAAGACCATCTTCATCCGCGCCTATGCCAACCTGTCCTTCGCCAGCGTCATGGAGGTCATCGACATCGCCCGCGGCGCCGGCGTCGAGACGCTGGCCCTCGTCCCCGAATACATCATCGAGGAATAGAGCCGGGCGGCTCTTGCGGCGCGGCCATGGTTAGATCTTTCATCATCCCCGTTCTCATCGTCGCGGCGTCCGTCCTGGCCTTGCCCGCATTTGCCGGCCAGGATCTGGTCGGGCCCGTCAGCCGCGAGGACATCCTGGCGCACAGCCCCGCTTGGCGGGACGGCGTCGCCGCCTATGCGCCCGATCCGGCCGCCATCGAGAAGTTGCGCGGCCTGACCCGCGAAACTCGCATCGAGGTTTTTCTGGCCACGTGGTGCCGCGACAGCGTGGCCCATGTCCCGGCCTTTTTCAAGGTCCTCGACCTCGCCGACACCCCCCGTCTCGAAGTCAGCTACGTGGCCCTCCCACGGGCCAGGGAGGAGCGGGCGCCCTATTGCGGGGACAGGGCGATCGAGAGGATCCCGACGTTCATCGTGTTCGTCGGCGGCCGGGAGGCCGGGCGGATCGTCGAGACGCCCGAAACGTCGGTCGAAGCGGACCTGGTCCGCATCCTCGGGCTCTGAGGCCCTCCCCCGCCCTCAACGGCCCCGGATGGGGCCGATCACCTCGCGCGAGATGACCAGGCGCTGGATCTCGTTGGTCCCCTCGTAGATCTGGAGCAGCTTGGCGTCCCGGACGAGCTTCTCGATCGGATAGTCCCTCATATAGCCGTAGCCCCCGAAGATCTGGAGGGCTTCCAGGGCATTGCTCATGGCGACGTCGGAGCCCAGGCACTTGGCGATGGCCGACTCCTTGCCGTTGGGCCTGCCCTTGTCCATGAGCCAGGCCGCCCGCCAGACGGTCAGGCGCGCCGCCTCGAGGTCCATGGCCATCTGGGCCAGCTTGAAGGCGGTGGCCTGGAAGGTCGCGATGGGCTTGCCGAACTGGACGCGCGTCTTGGCGTACTCGACGGCGTATTCGAGGGCGGCCCGGCCGACGCCGACGCCGGCCGCGCCCACGGCGGCCCGGGTCTTGTCGAAGGTCCGCATGGCGACGAGGAAACCGAGGCCCTCGCGGCCGATGAGATTGGCGGCCGGGACGCGAACGTCCTCGAAGAACAGCTCGGTCGTGTTCGAGGCCCGGTGGCCGAACTTGTCCTCGACCTTGCCGGCCGACACGCCGGGCGTCTCCCGGGGCACGGCGAAAACGCTCAGGCCCCGGGCTCCTTTTCCGGGGGCCGAGTTGGCGAAGACGATGTACAGGCTGGCCACCCCGCCGTTGGTGATGAAGCACTTGGAGCCGTTGAGGATGAAGTCGTCGCCGTCCCTGCGGGCGGTCGTCCGGATCGCCGCCGTGTCCGACCCGGCCTCCCGCTCCGTCAGGCAGTAGGAGGCGAAGGCCATCCGCTCGAGGAAGGGCGCCAGGAACCGTTTCTTCTGCTCCTCGGTCCCGAACAGGAGGAGAGGCGTGAAGGCCAGGGAATTAGCCATCATGGTCGTGTACATCCCGGCACAGCCCCAGGCCAGCTCCTCGCTGACGATGGCCGTGTCGAGGTCGCCGAGCCCGACGCCGCCATACTCGGCCGGCACCGTGCAAGTCAGGAAGCCGACCTCGAAGGCCTTGCGCATGACGTCCTCGGGGAACTCGTGGCCCTGGTCGCAGGCCGCGGCCCTGGGCCTCATCTCGCTCGCGGCGAAATCGCGGGCCATGTCCCTGAGGGCGATCTGGTCGTCCGTCAGCTCGAAATCGATCATGATAGCTCTCCCCGGCGGATTTTACGGCGCATCGTAGCCGAATCCTCCGACCCTGTCAATTCTTGAGGACCACGGCGTCCCTCCGGACGAGGAAGGCCGTCTGCTCGACGCCGAAGATCTCCCGGACGATGTCCTGGGCCCTCGCGCCC
>DSDX01000062.1 GCA_011048485.1 Candidatus Aminicenantota bacterium
ATCTCCCAGGGCTCGTAGACCTTGCGGAAGTCCATGAAGAGCGTGGGCTGGCCGCCCGAGAGCCAGCAGTAGGCGATCATCGTCAGGAGGGCCTGGATGTCGTTCTCGGTGGCGAAGGGGACGACGGTCTTGCGGCCGGTGTGGTCCTCGGTCGAGTTGAAGAGAGATTCGGCGATGTCGGCGGTCGAGAGCGGCAGGCCGCGGCGGTCCGAGCCCCAGGCGAGCTGGTTGGTCCAGCCGCCGCCGATGGCGTTGACGTCGCGCATGTAGTCGCGGAGGATGAGGTAAAGGGCCAGGCCCTCGTCGAGCTTGGCCTTGTCGGCGGCCGAGAGGGCGGGCGCCTTGAAGGGTTTCCCGGTCAGGACGGCCCGGCCGGACGTCACGATGTCCTCGGAGGCGGCGAAGATGCGGCCCTTGAACTTGACGTTGACGACCCAGTCGCGGAGGGCCTTGAGCTCCTCGGGGTCGTAGCCGCCCTTCTTGCGGACCATGTCGGCGAACAGCTTCATGGACTCGCGCGTACTCTCCAGGCCGAAGAAGCGGCGGGCGGCGTGGACGTGGTTGAGGGCGGTCTCCATCTGCATAGAGTCGGTGTCGATGGCGACGAAGCGCCGACCCTGGAGGGCGACGCGGGCTAGCATGGCGTAGGCCAGGTCGACGATCTCGTCCTTGGTCGCGGCGTCGAACTCGGGCTCGAGGCCGGTCTCGGGCATGTTGCCGATGACCATGGGGCAGAGACGGCCGGTCTGGGCGTAGGCGCCGACCAGGGCGTCGATGCCGACGACGCCGGGCTTGGGGGCGTTGTTGCCGCCGACGCAGGCCAGCGGGGTCGTCGGGGGGAAGTGGGCGGTCAGGGCCATGGCCGTCTTGCCGGGGAAGAACCAGGTGTCGGGCACGATGAGGATGGCCTCGACGCCGGCCTCCTTCATCTCCCGGGCCCCCAGGTCGGCCGCGGCCTCGCTGTCGACGAGGCGGGAGCAGGCGAAGACGTTGGGGGCGGTGCCGTCGGGCAGGCGCAGGCGCTTGGCCAAGAGCGCGGCCGTCATCCGGCCGATGTTGAAGGCCCGCGTCCGCGACTCCTCGTCGATGCGCGGGTCGCAGGGAACGAAGACGCCCAGGGTGGGCGCGCCGAGCCTCTTTTTTCCCGCATAGGGCATGTTTCCCTCCGTGACGGACGGCGCCGGGCGGGGCGCCCGGCGGCCGCGTCAGATGTACTCGATGGTGGCCGGGGGCTTCCCGGTGAGCTCGTAGGCGACCCGGGTGACGGACGGGAGCTCGGCCGTGATCCTCTTCGAGATCTTCAGGAGCGTCGCCCAGGGCAGGGGCGAGGGCTCGGCGGTCATGGCGTCCTTGCTCTCGACGGAGCGGACGATGACGATGTGCCCGAAGCGGCGCTGGCCGCCGACGACGCCCGTGCCCTTGTCCTCGAGCAGGACGGCGAAGGCCTGGAAAGGCTTGTGGGCGGCGACCTCCTCCTCGACGATGACCGTGGCCGCCCGGACGAGATCGACGCGCTCGGAGGTCACCTCGCCGATGATGCGGGTGGCCAGGGCCGGGCCGGGGAAGGGCATGCGGTTGTAGATGGACTCGGGCAGCCCCAGCTCCTTGGAGACCAGGCGGACCTCGTGCTTGAAGAGCTCCTTGAGGGGCTCGATGACCTTGAAGCCGAATCCCTCTTCGGGGTCGATGCCGATCTGCTCGAGGATGTTGTGCTGGGTCTTGAGGCCCTTCTTGGTCTCGATGATGTCGGCGGCGATGGTCCCCTGGATGAGGAAGCGGGCCTTGCTCTTGAGGACCTCCTTGCCGAAGGAGCTGTAGAAGGCGTAGCGGAAGGCCTTGCGCTTGTCCTCGGGATCGGCCTTGCCCTTGAGGGCGGCGAAATATTCCTTCTTCTTGTCGACGATGTCGACGGTGATGCCCAGGCCGGCGAAGATCTTGGCGATCTCCCGGGGCTCGCCGGCGCGCATGAGGCCGTGGTCGATAAAGACAGACTTGAGCTGGGGGCCGAGGGCCCGGTGGGCCAGGACGGTGCAGGCCGAGCTGTCGACGCCCCCGGAGAGCGCCGAGATGGCCTTGCCGGAACCGACGGTCTTCCTGATCTCCTCGATCTGGGTCTCGATGAACTTCTTGACGTTCTTCATGGGTCCTCCCTCTGTCGTGCCGCCTCATCATACTGATTTGAAAAGAGCGGGTCAACCAGAGAGGGTCAGATCTACTTTTTTCGAAAAAAAGTAGATCTGACCCTATCCGGAGCTCCGCCTCACCCCTGCGTGCGGGTCGATTTCACCCATCTAACCCCCGCCCCCGGCGATTGACCGGCCCGGCGGGCCCTGCGAGAATCGGATCACCGCAAGGAGGGCCCCATCCAAGGCTATTGCGTGAAATGGGGCAGGACACGGGGATTCCTCTCCAGGCCCTCCTTGCTCCTTTCTCTCCTCCGCGATGTTACCCCCGCCGCCCGAGGGCGGGGGCCCTTTTTCCCGGCCGCCGGTGCCGTTTGTAGGCCGGCCCCGTTTCGGCTACCATAGACTCCCGAGACCGTGAGGAGGGAACCATGAGAAGCATCGTGACTTGCGTCCTGCCGACCGTCCTCTTGATCCTTCTCGCCGCGGCGCCGCTCCGGCCGGCCCCTCCGCCCGAGTCGGGCCTCGAAAAGAAGCTCAAGGCCATGACCGAGAAGCTCACCTCCGAGCTCATCGACATCCGCCGGGACATCCACGCCCACCCCGAGCTCGGCAACCATCTGCCGCGGACGTCGGCCATCGTCATCGACTACTTCCGCAAGCTGGGGATCGACGTCCGGACGGGCTACGCCGACAGCGGGGTCGTCGCCGTCCTCAGGGGCGGCCAGCCCGGGCCGGTCGTGGCCGTGCGCGGCGACATGGACGCCCTGCCGATCACGGAGGAGACCGGCCTGCCCTTCGCCTCCAAGGACACGGCCGTCGTCGACGGGCGCGAGACCGGCCTCATGCACGCCTGCGGCCACGACATTCATACGACCATGCTCCTCGGGGTCGCCGCCGTCCTCGCCTCCGTCAGGGACGAGCTCCCGGGCACGGTCGTCTTCATCGCCCAGCCCGGCGAGGAGTGCTGCGACGGGGCCCGATTGATGATCGCCGACGGCGCGTTCAAGGACGTCGTCCCCGAGGCCTTCTTCGCCTACCACGTCGACGACACCCTCAAGGCCGGCCGGCTCGGCTACACCTCGGGCTTCATGTCGGCCAACGTCGACGGCTTCACCCTCGAGATCAAGTCCGAGGGCTGTCACGGGGCCAGCCCTTGGTCCTGCGTCGACCCGATCGTCGTCGGGGCCGAGATCGTCACCGCCCTCCAGGTCCTGGTCGCCCGCGAGCTCAGCGTCCACAACAACACCGTCATCACCGTCGGGTCTTTCCACTCCGGGAGCGCCCCCAACATCATCCCCGAGTCGGCCCGGCTCGAGGCCACCGTGCGCAACTACGGCGAGGACCAGCGCCGCCTCCTCCAGGACAAGATCACCCGCACGATCACGAACATCTGCGAGGCCGCCGGCGCTGAGTTCGACTTGGCCTACGCCTTCGGCACCTCGTCGGTCTACAACGATCCGGCCCTCGTCCGCGAGGCCCTGGCCACGGCCGAGCGCGTCCTGGGCTCGAAAGCGGCCCTGGTCGAGCAAAAGCCGGAGATGGGCGGCGAGGACTTCAGCGCCTTTGGGACGGTCGCCCCGGCCGTGATGTTCAACCTGGGCGTCGTCCCGCCCGACCTCGAGGCCACGGCCGTCCACTCCCCGACCTTCCTCGCCGACGAGGCCGCCATCCCCATCGGGGTCAACCTCATGGCCAACATCCTTCTGGATCACCAGCTCCGGAGGGCCGGGCCGGCGGAGAAGAAGCGCTCCTGAAACCGCCCCGCTGCGGCGACTAAAGGAGTGAGATCGCTGTCGTCATCAAGAGAGGATCACATTCAGGAGGCCCGTCCATGAAAAGAACGATCGTCCCGATTCTCGTCTTCGCCCTGGCCCTGATGAGCTTCGGCTGCGCCAGCTGGAGCAAGACCGCCAAGGGCGCGACGATCGGCGCCGCGGGCGGCGCGGTCGTCGGCGGCGTCGTCGGCAAGATCGCCGGCAACACCCTCCTCGGAGCCATAGCCGGGGCCGCCCTCGGCGGCGCGGCCGGGGCCTACATCGGCCGCCAGATGGACAAGCAGGCCGAGGAGATGCGCCGCGACCTCGAGGGCGCCAAGGTCGAGCGGGTCGGGGAGGGCATCAAGATCACCTTCGACTCGGGCCTCATGTTCGATATCAACAAGTACGACCTGCGCCCGGCCAGCCAGGAGAACCTGACCAAGCTGGCCGCCATCCTCAACAAGTACCCTGACACGAACATCCTCGTCGAGGGCCACACCGACTCGACGGGCACCCGCGAGATCAACATGCCCCTGTCCGAGAACAGGGCCAAGGCGGTCGCGGCCTATCTCGCGACGCTCAACGTCCAGTCGGCCCGGTTTACGGTCCACGGCTACGGCCCCGACCAGCCCATCGGCGACAACGCCACCGTCGATGGCCGGCAGATGAACCGCCGCGTCGACCTGGCCATCATGGCCAACGAGAAGCTCAAGAAGGCCGCCCAGGACGCTATCAAGGGCGCGGCCTGAGCGAAACCCGTCCGCCCGGCGCGGGCCTCCCGCGGGCCCGGGAATTGTGGTAATCTCCCGGTCGAGATCCCCGCAGGAGGTCCGTGATGAAGATGGCCGGCGTCCCCTTCCTCGTCGCCTCGGCGCTCGCCCTGGGCTTCGTCCTTGCCGCCGCGAACGCCCAAGCCCCTCAAGAGGAGCGAGAGACCGACCCTCTCGTCCTGGCCAAGCTGGCCCGCTGGCAGGACTGGAAGTTCGGCCTGATGATGCACTGGGGCCCCTACAGCCAGTGGGGCGTCGTCGAGTCCTGGACCCTCTGCTCCGAGGACGAGCCCTGGTGCCGGCGCGCCATGGACGATTACTGCGCCTACAAGAAGGCCTACGAGGCCCTGCCCCGCACCTTCGATCCGGTCCAGTTCGATCCGGAGGCCTGGGCCGCCGCGGCCAAGGCGGCCGGCATGCGCTACGTCGTCTTCACGACCAAGCATCACGACGGCTTCTCCATGTTCGACACCCGGCAGACCGACTACCGCGTCACCGCGCCGGACGTCCCCTTTCACACGGACCCGCGCGCCGACATCACCAGGGCTGTCTTCGACGCCTTCCGGGCCCAGGGGATGGGCGTCGGCGCCTACTTCTCCAAGCCCGACTGGCACCACCCCGATTTCTGGGCGCCCGAGTGGGCCACGCCCGACCGCAATGTCAACTACAGCATCGACAAGTACCCCGAGCGCTGGCAGCGCTTCCGAGACTTCACCTACCGGCAGATCGAGGAGCTCGCCGCCGGGTACGGCCCGCTCGACATCCTCTGGTTCGACGGCGGCTGGGTCCGGCCGGCGCCGACCGTCGAGATCGCGCCCGGCGTCTTCCGCCGCAACCCCAAGAACATGGACATCGACATGCCGCGGATCGCGGCCATGGCCCGCCGCCGCCAGCCGGGCGTTCTGA
>DSDX01000352.1 GCA_011048485.1 Candidatus Aminicenantota bacterium
CCTGACCGAGGGCCTGGCCGGGCGGCCGGAGGCCGCGGCCGGCTTGGGCCTGAAGATGTCGCGCAGCGGCGGATCGATCTCGCCGGTGCCGAGGACGAGGAGGTCCTTGCGGACGAGAGGCTTGGGCCCCTCGGCCTCCTGGGCCGCCCCGACTGCCAGTGACAGGAGCGTCAGAAGGACCGCCGCGGCCGTTCTCTTAGATGCCATAGTAGCTCGCCAAGGTCAGTCTGGCGTTCAGGCGCTCGCCGCCCGAGCCCGTCCTCGGGAACTCGACCTTCTCGATGACCAGGAATTTGGGGAAGGCCTCGATGGCGGCCAGGAGCTTCTTCAGGCCCGCGTAGGTGCCGGCGTAGGCGAAGCTGGCGAGCGTCTTGTTGACCTGTTCCTTTTCCATCTCGGAATAACTGTAGTCGATATCGGTGATCCTCACGCCGGCCCGGGCGAAGATCTTCTGGAGGTCCTGGCGCAGGACCTGGATCCCCGCCCCTTGCTCGTAGAAGTAGTCCGCCCGCAGCTCGGCCAGATCCCGGCCCGCTTCCTCCCAGCGCCCCCACTCGGCCTTGGCCGTGTCGCGGGCCTGGAGGGTCTTCTGCGTCGTCTCGTGAAGGCGGAAGGACTCCGTCTCGACCTTCTCCAGGCCGGTCCGGAAGCGGACGAACAGGACCAGGAACGCCGCCAGGGCGACGAGCGCGGCCAGCCCGAGCCGGCCGAGCGTCCGGCGCTCCTTGTCGTCGAGCAGGTCAAAGAGGGCGCTCATAGGTCGCTCGGATCTCCATGAGATAGCGGCCGTCCCGGTCCCGCTGCTCGCCGCTGAGCTGGATGCCCTCGAAGTCCTGGGCGTTGAGGGCGGTGATGAAGGCCGTGATGTCGTCCATCGTGCGGGAGCTCACCCGCATCTGGAGCGCGACGCCCCCTCCGGAGGCGAAGGCCGGGCTCAGGCTCGTGATGTAGCTGGCGTCGGGGAGGGCCCGCTCGAGCTCCGAGAGAAGGCCCGTCCAGGAGAACGTCTTCTTCCGGATGATGGCGTTGACCAGGTCCACGCGGGCCCCGCTGAGTTTCTCCTCCCTGTCGATGTCGGCCCTCAGGCGTCTCTCCTCCCGGGCCGCCTCGGCCTGGATCTGCCTCGTCTCGGCCATCGAGGCCCTGAGCCGCGAGGCCTCGCCGCCGTACTTCAGGAAGACGAACACGGCCAGGCCCGCCAGGCAAACGAAGGCCGCGACTAGGGCCCAGGCTGCGGCCCTGAAGAGACGCCGGTTCCGGAGGGGCCGGCTGGCCAGGTTGAGGTTGAGGGCCGTTCGGCTCGTCATAGGATCTGTCCTACGAGCGGGGCCAGGACGGCCTTGTGGGCCTCCGTCCAGGCCTCGGGGGAGTCGTATGTGACCGCTTCGACGGGCAGGGCGATCCTCGTCTCGAGCCTTCGCTTGATCTCGGCGAACTCCTCGGCCGCCGCGCACCGAAGCCAGAGGCCCTCGATCCCCGCCTTGTCCCGGTCCTCGAGGAAGCGGACCGTGTTCTCCGTCTCCCGGACGATGGTGTCCCCGCGCTCGCCGGCCCCGGGGCCGCCGAAAGGGCCGACGGCCTTCTGCCGGTAGAGGGACCAGCCGGGGGCCGCCAGGGCCAGGACGGTCAGCGTCTCGTCCTCGACGTTGAGCAGGACGCCGGCGCCCCGGCCGTCCCGCCGGACCAGGTTGACCAGGGCCAGGGAAGGGGCCGTCACGACGACCGGCTTCAGGCCGGCTTTCTCGAACAGGGCCTCGTACTCCCAAACGACCACCTGGCGGGCCATGGCCACGATGACCCGGCGCGCGCCTTTGCCGGGCGTCGCCGCGTAGTCGATCCGGACGTCCTCGGGGATGTAAGGCATCAGCTTGGCCACGCGCCAGCGGATGAACGCGTCCCTCTCCTTGCCGGAGGCGGGGAACGCGTCGACGCTCAGGACGAAAACGCGGACGGAAGGCTCGGGGATGAGCAGGGCGGCGGTCCCGGAGGACAGCCGCAGGTTCTTCGCCCCCTGGGCGATGGCCTCCTCGAGGGCGTCCTGCCCGGTCACGTTGGGCCGGTCGAACGACGGCGAGACCGGCCGGTCCCGGAATGGCAGGACGAAGCCGCCCTTGACCGAGCCGTCGCCCCGGTTGACCCGGAGGCCGCTCAGGTGCCCGGGGGCGACCTGGAAGACGGCGTCGGGCAGAAGGCGATCGGTGAAATAGCCGCGGACCCTGGCCCCGAGCGTCATCCCATCACTCCACGAACGTCACCTTGTTCAAGTCCTTGAGGCCGGTCACGCCGGCCAGGACCTTGTCCATGCCGACCTCGCGCAGGAAGACCATGCCTTCGGCCTTGGCCCTCTTCTTGACCTCCGAGAGAGGCCTCTTCTCCAGGATGAGCTCCCGGATGGCGTCTGAGAGCTCGAGGATCTCGGCGATGGCCGTGCGGCCCTGGTAGCCGGTCCGATTGCACTCGGGACAGCCTTGCGGCTCGTAGAAGACAGTCTCGGCGTAGCGGGCCGGATCGAGCCCCGATTCGACGAGCTGGTCGGCCGGGTAGCGCATGGGGGCCTTGCAGACGGGGCAGAGGACGCGGACGAGGCGCTGGGCCAGGATGCAGTTGAGGGCCGAGATGAAGCTGTACGGGTCGACCTGCATGTGGAGGAAGCGCCCGATGACGTCGAAGACGTTGTTGGCGTGGACCGTCGTGAAGACGAGGTGCCCGGTCAGGGCGGACTGGATGGCGATCTGGGCCGTTTCGGGGTCGCGGATCTCGCCGACCATGATCTTGTCCGGATCGTGGCGGAGGATGGAGCGCAGCCCCCGGGCGAAGGTCAGGCCCTTCTTCTCGTTGACCGGGATCTGGGTGATCCCGTCGACCTGGTACTCGACGGGATCCTCGATGGTGACGATCTTGTCCTCGGGCGAACGGATCTCGGTCAAGGCGGCGTAGAGGCTGGTCGTCTTGCCGCTCCCGGTCGGCCCGGTGACGAGGACCATGCCGTAGGGCTGGGTGATGTAGCGGCGGAACTTCCGCAGGATGTCGTCGGAGAACCCGAGGACGTCGAGGCGCAGCTCGCGGATGGCCTGGGTGATCATCTCCTTGTCGAGGATGCGGATGACCGCGTCCTCGCCGTAGATGCAGGGCATGATCGAGACGCGGAAATCGATGGTCTTGTCCTTGATCTTGAGCCGGAAGCGGCCGTCCTGGGGGACGCGGCGCTCGGCGATGTCGAGGTCGGACATGACCTTGATGCGGGAGATGATCGGGGATTGGAACTTCTTGTCGATGGCCTCCATGGCCTCGCCGAGGACGCCGTCGATCCGGAACTTGATCTTGACGTCCTCGTCCTTGGATTCGATGTGGACGTCCGAGGCCCGCTTCTGGACGGCCGTGAAGATGATCGTGTTGACGAGCTTGATGAACGAGCCGTCCTGGTCGGCCAGCTTCTCGATCGAGATGACGTCGTCCTCCTCGCCGGTCACGCGCTCGACGACCTGGGTGGCGAATCCCTCCGTGGCCGTGCGCAGGACCTGCATGGCCGTCTCGCTCTTCCTCAGGGCCTCGAGGATGGCCCGCTTCGAGGCGGCGAAAACCTTGACCTTCCGGCCCAGGAAGGACTCGACGGCGTCGATGGCCGCGATATCGGAGGGATCGGCGACGGCGATCCGCATGGCCCCGTCGGCCTCGCCGAGCGGCACGAACGTGAGGCGATGGATGAAATCGACCGGGAAGGACTGGATGAGGTTGCGGTCGAGGGGCACGGTCTCGAGGTCGATGTAGGGGACGCCGTAGCGCTCGGCCAGGGCGCGGACGTCCTTCTCGCCGCCGCCCTCGGTCCTATCGTTGCTCACGTCCTTCGCCTCCCCGCCCGCTCACCGGGCGACCCGGATGATGTTGAAGATCGGTATGTACACGGCCAGGAGCATGCCCGCCACCACGAGCCCCATCACGATGATGACCACCGGTTCGATCAGCGTGACCAGCGTCTCGATCTTACCACGAACCCTCTCGTCATAGAAGTCGGCCATGTCGCCGAGCATGCCGGACAGGTTGGCCGAGCTCTCCCCGATGCGGACCATGTCCAGGGCCAGGTCCGGGAGCGCGCCGGTCCGGGCCAGGGAGTCGGACAGGGTCTCGCCGTTCTCGATGTGATCGGGGACGTCCTTCATGGCCCTGACCATCCAGGCGTTGGGCACCGCCTGGACGGCGATGCCGACCGAGCCCAGGAGCGGGATGCCCGCCTCGAGGAGGAGGCCGAGGGTCCGGCTGAACAGGCTCAGGCCGGATTCGAGCCAGATCGTCCGGCCGAAGGGCACGCGGAGCTTGAGCCGGTCGATGTGGTAGCCGAAATCCGGACGGCGGCGCAGCCTGACGAAAGCGACGACGGCCGCGAGGACCAGGGCGGCCAGGACGTACCAGCGGCGGCTCAGGGTCGTGGCGGCGGCCATGATGAAGGTCGTGATCCGGGGCATCTCGGCCTCGAAGCTCTTGTAAAAGTCGGCGAACCTGGGGATGACGAAGTTCATCAGGACGGTCATGAGGACGAAGGAGAAAAGGATGAGGATGGTCGGATAGGTCATGGCCGACTTGATCCGGGACCGGGTCTGGGTGACCATCCGGGCGTAGTCGATGTAGCGCCCGAGCGAGGCCGGCAGGCTGCCGCCTTTCTCCCCGGCCATCAGGCTGGCCGTATAGACGGGCGAGAAGATCTTCTCGTAGGGCTGAAAGGCCTCGGACAGGGCCTTGCCCTTCCTGACCTCGCCGCTGACATCGGTCAGGATCTCCCTGAGGTGGACGTTCCTGACCCGGGCGGTGATGGATTCGAGGCTTTTGAGGATGGGATAGCCCGCCTTGAGCATGGCGACGAGCTCCTGGTTGAACAGAATGATGTCCCTGTCCTTGACCTTGCGGCCCAGGCGGACGCCCAGGTTGCCGATCCGGTTCCAGTCGCGGCGGACCGAGAGGACCAGCAGGCCCTCGGACTCGAACATCCTGCGGCATTCCGCGGCCGCCGTGGCCAGGACGGACCGGCTCTCGATCTTTCCGTCCTCGCAAGCCACCCGGCAAAGATAATAGGGCATTGAGCTCGATTTCCGCTCTCGAGAGTCTCATCTAATCTAGTCCAGGGTCCTGATCTTGTCAATCGGAGGCGCCGCGCCGCCCGGCGGGGCCATATTGACAAAGCCAGGCAAACCGTTAACAATAATTGCCGTGAGCACTAGAAAGAGGGCCCTTTCGGGCCTGCTGGCCGGGGTCGCTTTCGTGCTTCTCCTCGGCCCGCAGTCGATGCGTCCCGGCGCCCAGACGGCCGGGCAGGAACCGCCGCCGCGGGAGGTCCAGAAGCCCAGTTACGACTACATGAGCGGCTTCCTGTCCCGAAGCACCCGCCCGCTGGGGCTGAACGTGGATCCGGCGGTCCGGCGCATGCTCGGCCAAGGCCCCGTCGCCTGGGCCGTCCGGGCTGGCTCTCGCCACGTCCTCGATTAAGGATTTTTTTTTGTGATCCAGATTCAATTTTTTGGATGCCGATGAAGAAATCC
>DSDX01000002.1 GCA_011048485.1 Candidatus Aminicenantota bacterium
GACGGACGCTGGCGGCCGACTTCGGCCGCTCGAGCCGGGACTTCGTCGTGACCGCCGTCGTCTCGGACCCTCCCCGGAACTCGAGCCTGCGCTTCACGATCCTCGTCCCGTTCGACAATCTTCCGGCCGCGGCCGACGACGCCCGGATCCTCCAGGACTGGGGCCGCTGGTTCTGCCCCCTGTTCGTGCTGCTGCGGCCGGGCGCGACGCCCGCGAGCGCCGCTCCCGCCCTGGACCGGTTCTGCCGTCAGCATTACGGGACGGCGATCGATGACGGCCTCCGCGAAGGGCGCGACGCCTTCACCTTCGGGCTCCAGAGCGTCAGGGACATGCATCTCGACACCCGCTTCGCCGGCGTGGCCGGCCTGTCGACGTCCTATCTCCTCTCGGCCATCGCCCTGGCCATCCTGATGATCGCCTGCGTCAATTTCACCAACCTGTCCATCGGCGCGGCCTCGTCCCGGTCGGTGGAGGTGGGCGTGCGGAAGGTCCTGGGCGCGGGACGGCGGCAGTTGCTCCGCCAGTTCTGGAGCGAGACGCTGTTGGCCAGCGCGATCGCGCTCCTCCTGGCGCTCCTCATGACCGAGCTCCTCCTGCCCGAATTCAACGCCCTCGCGGGAAAGGAGCTCGCGCTGGCCACGTTCTTCGGAGGGGCCAACGGCCTGGCCCTGCTGGCGATCGTCCTCGTCACCGGGGTCCTGGCCGGCGGCTATCCCGCCGCCGTCATGACCTCGTTCCCGCCCGCCGAGGTCCTGAAAGGCAAGCTCAGGATGGGGGGCGGGTCGGCCCTGACTCGCGCCCTCGTCGTCGTCCAGTTCGCCCTCTCCGTGACCCTCGGGATCTCCGCCGTCCTCCTGGGACGGCAGGTCGGATTCATGCTGAACAAGGACCCCGGCTACGCCAGCCGGGACCTGGTCGTCGTCCTGACCCAGGAGATCGAGCCGCTCGAGTCCGAGAGGGTCTATCGGCGCTTCCGCAACGAGGCCCTCCGCGAGGGCCGGGTCAAAGGGATCGCGGCCAGCGGCCGGGAGTTCGGGCTCTTCCTGCCGCGCTCGACGTTCGATCGGGGCGGCCGTGAAGTGCACTTCGCGTTCGATCGGGTGGACGCCGATTTCCTGGCCACGATGGATCTGCGCCTGATCGAGGGCCGCGATTTTTCCTCCACGGCCGGGGCCGAGGGGGACGCGATCATCGTCAACGAGCGGTTCGTCGAGGCGCTGGGCCCGGATTTCCGGTTGGGCGAATTCCTCGGGGACCCCTCCCGGGGTTTCCCCTACGACCGCCGGGTCATCGGGGTCGTCGCCGATTGCCATTTCCTGCCCTTGCAGAGCGAGATCGAGCCTCTGGTCCTGTACGCCGGCGAGCATCCGTCTCCGCGGCGGAACACGTTCGGCCGCGTCATGGTCCGCGTCGAGCCGGGGCGGCCCCAGGAGTCGCTGGCCGCCCTGGAGAGCGCGTGGAAAAAGGCCAGTCCGGACAAGCCGTTCTTGGCCACGTTCCAGGACGACGCGCTCGCGGGGCTCTACGGACGGGAACGCCGATGGAGCGCCATCGTCCATTACGCTTCGGGGCTGAGCTTGATGCTCGCCTGCCTCGGCATCTTCGGGCTGACCTCGATCGCCCTGAGCCGCCGGGAGAAGGAGATGGGCATCCGGAAGGTGCTGGGCGCCGGCGCGGGGCGGATCATGGCGCTGGCGACGCGGGAATTCGTTCTTCTCATCTCCCTGGCCAACGCCGTCGCCTGGCCCGTAGCTTATGTCATCATGCGGAGCGTGCTCTCGGATTATCCCTACCGGATCACCATCACCATTCCTTACTTTATTCTGGCCTGGGTAGCCTCGGTCCTGGTGGCCCTCATAACGATCTCGTATCTCGCCGTCCGGGTGGCCTTCCGGAACCCCGTCGACAGCCTGCGGTACGAATAACGCCGGCGGTGACGCGGCGGCCTATCTCTGACTCATCGCTAGGATGACCTCGCATTTCCCCGATGAAGGCCCGGTCAGGCTCCGCTATTACGAGCCCTGGGCAAATGTCCGCCACGGTTCCCTAATGCGGGATGTCAAGTTCTTGACTCTCACCCACGGTCGGCTTATCCTCTTTCTATGGGGGAAAGTATGATTCGGAGCATGCGGCCGACACTTTCAAACCCAACGTCACATTGCAAACTTCTATCGATTCGCGGCCAAGCGGATCAAGGCCTTTCGGGAATCGAAGAAGCCAAACGATTGTCAAAAAGGGGGGCAGGAAATGAAGACTAGGATCGTTTCTCTGGTGTTGGCTTGTTTGTTGCTAGGATTTTGCGCCACGGCCCCATACGAAAAAGTCTGGACGAACAAGCCTTACAGGTCAGCGCCTGAGAAACCAACTCAGGAGACTTTCTCAGTTGCGGACTTGACCTACGATCAAGTCTGGAAAGCCTGCGAACGTTCTCTCATTCGGTCTGGCTTTGAATTCTTTACGGCTGATAGGACCTCCGGCGAAATAAGAGTCAGGAGCGCAGCGAAAACCGACTTGCAATTGGGCGATTCGAGCAGGTCGGCCATTCAAGGGACATCGGAGAGTGAGTTCTTGATTCGGATATCAGAAGATGCCGGGGCCGTTTCCGTGGCGGTATTTTGTACATATTTCTGGGATGATTCCCTGGAGGATCTTACAGAGCTGAGGGGAAGGAAAGAAAAGAATGAGGTCGACAGAGTCATACGCGTACTTAAACAAGGGCTAGGGAGATAAACTGTGTGGATGAGAATCTCTTGGCTCGGCTTCAGCGGACCTGGCGCGTGAGCTTCTCGTACTGCTCGCGGATCTCGGCTGGGAGCCGGCCCTTATAGGGCTTGAGGTAATCCCGGACCTCGTCGACCTCCGTCGTCCAGTCCTTGATGTTGACCTCAAAGAGCTTCTCGAGCCTGTCCTTTGAAAGGTCGAGACCGGTCGTCTCGAGGTCCTCGACCCGCGGCACGAGACCGGCCGGGGTCTCACGCGCCGAAACCGCGCCCGTGACGCGGTCGATGATCCACTTGAGGACGCGCATGTTGTCGCCGAAGCCGGGCCAGAGAAACTTGCCCTGCTCGTCGGTCCGGAACCAGTTGACCCCGAAGATCCTGGGCGGCCGCGACATGCGGCTGCCCATGTTGAGATAGTGGCGCCAGTAGTCGGCCATGTTGTAGCCGCAGAAGGGCCGCATGGCCATGGGGTCGCGGCGCACGACCCCGACCTTGCCGGTGGCCGCGGCCGTCGTCTCCGAGCCCATGCGGGCACCCATGAAAACGCCGTGAGCCCAATTGAAGCTCTCGAGGACGAGCGGGATGAGTTGGGTCCGGCGGCCGCCGAAGATGATGGCCGAGATGGGCACGCCCTGCGGCTTGTCGGCCCCCTCGTCCAGCATGGGCGAGTTGATGATCGACGCGGTGAACCGCGAGTTGGGGTGGGCGGCCTTGATGCCGTCGGCCGGCGTCCAGGGCCGGCCCTGCCAGTCGAGGAGGCGCTCCGGCACGGGACCGTCGAGGCCCTCCCACCAAGGCTCGTTCGTGTCGGTGTTCAGGGCCACGTTCGTGAACAGCGTCGGGTTGAAGGCGCCCCGCTTGATCGTCTTCATCATGTTGGGGTTGGTCTTCATCGACGTCCCCGGCGCCACGCCGAAGTAGCCGGCCTCGGGATTGATGGCCCAGAGCCGGCCGTCGGGCCCGATGTTGAGCCAGGCGATGTCGTCGCCCAGGGTCCAGACCCGGTAGCCGGGCAGGGCCGACTCCATCATGGCCAGGTTGGTCTTGCCGCAGGCGCTGGGCAGGGCGGCCGTGATGTAGGTCTTCTTCCCCCGGCTGTCCTCGACGCCCATGATGACCATGTGCTCGGCCAGCCAGCCCTGCTTGTACCCGAGATAGGAGCCGATGCGGAGCGAGACGCACTTCTTGCCGAGCAGGGCGTTGCCGCCGTAGCCCGAGCCGACGCTCCAGACCAGGCCCTCACGGGGGAAGTGCATGATGTAGCGGCGGTTGGGGTCGAGCGTGCCGATCGAGTGGAAGCCCTTGATGAAATCGTCGCGGTTGCGGAGCTTCTCCAGGATGGGCGTCCCGACCCGGGTCATGATGCGCATGCTCACGGCGACGTAGGTCGAGTCCGTGATCATCAGGCAGGCCTTGGCGTAGGGCGAGTCGGGGTGGCCCATCATGTAGGGGATGACGTACATGGTCCGTCCGGCCATGCAGCCGTCCGAGAGCTTGGCCATGACCTTCTTGGCCTTCTCCGGCTCCATCCAGTTGTTGTTGGGACCCGAGTCCTCCTTGGTGGGGTGGCAGACGAGGGTCAATTGCTCGACCCGGGCGACGTCGTTCGGGCAGGACCGATGGAGGTAGGCCGTGGGCCACTTGCTCTGGTCGAGCTTGAGGAAGACGGGGCCGTTGAGCCGCTCCTCGTTCATGCCGATCTCGAGAAGGCGCCAGGCCTCGCCCTCTGAGCCGTCCATCCAGTAGACGTGGGCCGGCTTGGCCAGCCGTTCCTGCTCTTCGATCCAACGTTCCGCGGCGGATACCATGCTCTCGGTCCTTTGTCCTTAATTATCAGGTTCGTAGCGGAGTGTCAAACCGGCCGTGCCCCTAACGGGAGGCCATTCGCGGCCCATTCAATTCCTTGGGCCGCGGAGACCGGAGGACCGGGCGGTCCGGGCGCCTTGACAAGGCTTGGTCCATGGTTTATTCTCGGCCGCGCCAAGCGTTCGGAACGGGGACCGCATGGCGCGCCGCGAAAGGACGAGACGCGGGCTCTCACACGGCCATGGAGATCAGAGAGAAGAAACGACTCGAAGTGACCGTCGATAAGAGACACATCGTCTCGATCGGCGAGCGGCTGTACGCGGAGAGCGTCGACCTGCTCCGAGAGCTCGTCAACAACGCCTACGACGCCGACGCCACCGAAGTGAGCGTCGAGATCGACCCGGAGAGGATCACCGTCGCGGACGACGGCGCCGGCATGGACATGGCCTGCTTGGAGCAATATTTTACCATCGGGTCGGACGAGAAGGTCGTCCACGCCCGCTCCCCCCGGTTCGGCCGGGTCCGGATCGGCCAATTCGGCATCGGCAAGTTCGCGTCGCTGGCCGCGGCGTCCCGTTTCGAGGTCATCACCAGGCACAAGGATTTCTGCGCCAGGGTCGTTTTCGACAAGAAGGCCTGGGAGAGCGCCAAGGAAGAGTGGCATTTGCCCTGCGAGATCCTCTCGCCGGACTCGCGGGCCGGCGACGGCACGACGGTGGCCCTCTCCGAGCTGTCGAAATCCTTCCAGGTCGAGGACGTCGAACGAAGGCTCCTGGAGAGCGTGCCTCTCAGAGCCCCCGATTTCACGGTCATCCTCAACGGCCGCCGCCTCTATCCGAGAAGCCTGGTCGGCCGGAAGATCCCCATCCTCGAGGGCACGAAGCACGGCTTGGTCACCGGCGAGGTCGTCATCACGCCGAAGTCGGCCTCCGATTTCAAGGATCTGGGGATCGACGTCAAGGTGAAGTCGGTCACCGTCAAGA
>DSDX01000115.1 GCA_011048485.1 Candidatus Aminicenantota bacterium
GGCCAAGACCGTCGCCCTCGACGAGGCCCGCCGGATGGGGGTCCCCGCGACCCAGCGCGACGTCTTTCTCGACGCCGACGCGGACCGGGGCCGCATCCGGGGCCGGCTCATCGAGCTGCTCCAAAGGGCCCGCAAGAAGGGCCAGGCCGTCGGCATCTGCCATCCCTTCCCGGAAACCCTGGCCGTCCTCAAATCGAGCCTGCATCTCATCGACGCCTACGGCCTCGAGGCCGTCCCCGTTTCGGCGCTGGTCCGCTGAGCCGTCAGCGGCCGGGCCGGCTGTTGCTTAATTCCCGCCTGTCCGATAAGATACAGGCGTTGAGAGGAGGCGTCCCATGAAGCGCATCGCCCCGTCCCTGCTCGTCCTGGCCGCCCTGGCGCTCGCCGCCCTGCCGGCCTGCAAGACGATGTCGAGCGGGGAGTTGAAGGCCTCGATCGAGGTCCTGGATTACTCCTCCAGCTGGGTCTCCAAGTACTACCAGCCCTGGCCGCCGCGGCTCATCCTGGTGCCCCAGATCTCCTTCCGCATCAAGAACGTCGGGAGCAAGCCGCTGAGTTATGTCAACTTCAACGCCGTCTTCCAGTTCAAGGGCGATCCCGAGAACTTCGGAGACGCCTTCATGGCCGCGATCCGCGGCCAGGCCGTGCCGCCGGGCGGGACGAGCGACCTCATCGTCCTCAAGAGCAACCTGGGGGTGGACGGCAAGAACCTGGCCGGCATCCGCGACAATCCGGAATGGAAGCCGGCCTTCGTGCGGCTCTTCGCCATCTCCAAGGGGTCCCATCCCGTCCTCCTCGGCGTCTACGACGTCTCCCGGGATATCGACTTCAAGGAACCGGAGCCGGTCGAGCCCAAGAAATAGCATGGCCGCGCTCCTCCCCACCAAGGTCTTCCTCGTCCGCGGCCTGGGCCGGCACAAGGAGAAGCTGGTCAGCTTCGAGAAGGCCCTGCGCGACGCGGGCATCGCCCCCTTCAATCTCGTCCGCGTGTCGAGCATCTTCCCCCCTCGTTGCCGCTACATCGGCCGGGCGGCGGGGCTGAGGCTCCTGTCCGCGGGCCAGATCGTGTTCGTCGTCCTCAGCGAGAACGCCACGGACGAGCCGGGCGCGCTCATCACGGCCTCCATCGGCATGGCCGTACCCGACGATCCGTCCCATTACGGATATCTGGCCGAGCACGACGACCACGGGAAATCCGCGAGGGCAACGTCCCTTCACACCGAGTACCTGGCGGCCGAGATGCTGGCCACCAAGCTCGGCGAGAAGCTCAAAGCGCCGGCCCCGGGGAAGGGGGCCAAGGCCTTCCGCGTGTCGAACGGCCTCTCGCTCACGACGCGGAGCGTCACCCGGGCGGCCAAGGGCGAGGCGGGCCTCTGGACCACGGTCGTCGCCGCCGCCGTTCTCGTCTGCGATCGAGCTACTTGTTGAAGCCGAGGGGATCGGCGTTGAGGACCTTGACGTAGCTCTCTTCCCTGAGCCTCTTGAGAAAGGCCTCGGTCTCCACGGCCCTCTTCTGGTTGTAGAGCTTCTGCTCGACCTGGGGGCGGGCCTCCTCGAACGACAGCAGCCGGCTGTCCTTTTTCTCCACGAGCTGAAGCCTGTACCAGGCGTTCCTGGCGTTGATCCAGCCGGTCGTTTCTCCGGCCGCGAGCCCCTCCAAGGGGGATTCGAGGGCCGGCTCGAGCTCGCCGGCCTTGAACGTCCCCAGCTCGCCCTTGGCTTCCTTCAGGGGGGGGTCGGAGAGCTCCGCGGCGGCGTCGGCGAACGGGGCGCCCGAAGCGAGCTTGGCGTCGATCGCGGCCTTGATGGCTTCGGCCTCCTCGGCCGTGCGGCTCTCGCCGGCGACGTAGACGGCGTTCAGCGTGTACTCGGTCGGTTCCGTGAACTCGGCCGGGTTCTGCCTGTAGTACTGGACGACCTCCGCGTCCTCGAGCACGATGGCCCTCTCGATCTCCGTGTAGAGGACGCCCTGGCGCATGATGCCCTCCTCGTACTCCCTGAGCCAGACCTCGTAGGGCATGCCCTGCTGCTCGATGGCCCGCCGCAGATCGGCGTCCGAGGCGATGTTGTTGTCCTGCTTGAGCTTCTCGATCATGGCCTTGAGCTGCTCCTGAACGTTGAGGTCGAGCTCTTTGGCCTTCTGAAGCAGAAGGAGGTCGGTGATCATCAGCTCGAGCAGCTCCTTCTTGAGGAACTCCAGCTGCCTGTCGTACTCCTCCGGAGGGACCTGCTGGGCCCTGAGCTCGGCGACCCGGCGCTCGTACGTCTCGCGGCAGTCGGAGAGCGTGATGATGTCGTCGTTGACGACGACCACGATCTCCTCGACAACCTCCTGCCCGACGGCGGGGGCCGCGGCCCAGACGGTCCCGGCCAAGGCCATTGCGGCGATGATCTTTTTCATTCGTCCGACCTCTGGTAGGTGAAGAATAGGTTCTCGGGGCGGGCCTCCCAGCTCAGGGTGTCCTTGAGACCGGCCAGGTGGCCGGCCAGGGCCTCCTTCATCTTCCGGGCCAGGATGATCTGCCGGATCTCCGGCGCCGCCTCGCTCTCGGTCAGAAGGGCCGGCGGCTCCTTCCGGTCGAGCCTGAAGATGTGGTAGCCGTAGGACGATTCGACGATCTGGCTTGTCCGGCCCTCGTCGAGGGAGAAGATGACCCGCTCCATGTCGGCGGGCAGGTCGCCCTGCTCGAAGACGCCCATGACGCCGTCCCGGGACGCCTCGGGCCCGAGCGACTCTTCCCGGGCGATCGCGCGGAACACCGCCTCGCCCTGACGGTCGAGCCGCCGCAGGACGGAGACCGCCTTCTCCTCGGTGTCGACGAGGATCTGGCTGACCTGGATCAGGCCCTGGTGGAGGAAATCCCTCTTGTTCGCCTCGTAATAGGCGCGCACCTCGGCCGGATCGACCCGGACGTCGCGCACGACGAGCAGGGTGTATTTCTCGACCAGCAGGCGATCGTAGGCCCCGGGCAGGGGCGCCTCGGCCTCGCCGGGTTCGCCCGCCGGCCCGGCCCCGACCGTGAGCCTGGCCAGGTAGGCCTGCCTCTCGTCCTCGTCGACGGTGATGCCTCGCTCGCGGGCCGCCTCGAGCAGGATCATCTCGTCGACGAACCGGTCGTAGAGGCGGCTCAGGGATTCCGGCGGCAGACCCTTGGCGTCGGCCCCGGTCGCTTCGAGATAGGCCCTCAGGTCGGCATTGGAGAACTCGCTGGCCTCGACCCGCAGGACCGGGCGGCCGCGGAGCTTGCCCTGCACCAGCCCGGCGACCCGGGAGACGGCCCCGCCGCCCTCGTCGCGCCCGCAGGCGACGGCGGCCCAGAGGGCTAAGGCGACGGCGGCGGCCGCGGCCGTCCCCGCCTTCCGTCCCCGTCCGTCCGTCCTCTCGAGCGCGTCCATCTTTTTTAATATCAAGCCATTCTAGCCTACTCGGATAACTCCTTCAAGACCCCGATGGTTTCGTCGAGGAGGGCCCTCTCCGACTTGCCCCGCGGGGCCAGGGACATGACCCCGTCCGGCGTGATCGATCCCGAGTGCCTCTTGAGCAGCGGCGCCACGCGCGACCAGTCGACGGGGGTCTCCGGCCTGAACCTGAGGACGATCCGCCTCTCGGTCCGGTCGATGGAGCGGAGACGGAGCTTCCTGGCCAGATGCTTGAGGGCGCCGTAGCGCAGGAGGCTCTCGATCGTCTCGGGGACCGGCCCGAAGCGGTCGACGATCTCCTCGCGGACGCGGTCGATCTCCTCGAGGGCCTCGACCGAGGCCAGCCGCTTGTAGAGGTTGAGACGGAGGTTGACCTGGGGCAGGTAGTCCTCGGGGACGTGGATGTCGATCTTGAGGTTGATCTCGGGGCTCTCCTCCTCGACCGGCTCGCCCTTGAGCTTGCGGACGGCCTCGTCCAGCAGGCGCATGTAATACTCGAAGCCCACGGCCTCCATCGCGCCGTGCTGGCGATGGCCAAGAAGGTTCCCGGCGCCGCGGATCTCGAGGTCGCGGGCGGCCAAGCGGAAGCCCGAGCCGAGCTCGCTGAACTCCTTGAGGGCCTTGAGCCGCTCCCGGGCCGTCGGCGTCAGCTCGAGGTAGGGCGGGACGAGGAAATACGCGTAGGCCTGGCGCGCCGACCGCCCGACGCGGCCGCGGAGCTGGTAGAGCTGGGCCAGGCCATAGAGGTCGGCCCGGTCGACGATGAGCGTGTTGACGAGCGGGATGTCGATGCCGTTCTCGATGATGGTCGTCGAGACGAGGACGTCGTAGCGGCGCTCGACGAAGTCGATCATCCGCCTCTCCAGGGCCGGCCCGGGCATCCGCCCGTGGACGGCGACGACCCGGGCCTGGGGCACGAGCTTCACGACGAGCGCGGCGACCTTGTCGATGTCCTCGATGCGGTTGTGGACGACGTAGACCTGCCCCCCCCGGCCGAGCTCCTGGCGGACGGCCGCGGCGACGAGCTTGGCGTTGAACGGCGTCACGACCGTGTGGACGGCCAGGCGGTCCCGGGGCGGCGTCTCGATGAGGGAGATGTCCCGCAGCCCCGTGAGCGACATGTTCAGCGTGCGCGGGATGGGCGTCGCGGTCAGGGTCAGGACGTCGATCGACGTCTTGAGCTGCTTGATCCTCTCCTTGTGGGCGACCCCGAAGCGCTGCTCCTCGTCGATGACGAGAAGGCCGAGGTCCTTGAAGCCGACGTCTTTGGACAGGATCCGGTGGGTACCGATGAGGATGTCGACGAGGCCCTTGCGGCAGTCCTCGACGACGGCCGTCCGCTCGCTCGGCGACCGCAGCCGGGTCAGGGATTCGACCCGGACCGGGAACAGGACCATCCGGTCGCGGAAGGTCTTGAGGTGCTGGCGGGCCAGGACGGTCGTCGGGCAGAGGACGGCCGCCTGCTTGCCGTCCATGACCGCCTTGAAGGCCGCCCGCATGGCCACCTCGGTCTTGCCGTAGCCGACGTCGCCGCAGAGAAGGCGGTCCATCGAGGTCTCGCGCTCCATGTCGGCCCGGACCTCCCGGATGGAGCGGAGCTGGTCGTCGGTCTCCTCGTATTCGAAGGTCTTGGCGAACTCCTCGTCCCACGCGCCGCCCGGGGAGAAGGCGTGGCCCTTGACCGCCCGGCGCCGGGCGTAGAGATCGACGAGCTCCTTGGCCACGGCCTCGACGGCCTTCTTGGCCCGGGTCCTCGTCTTCTCCCAGCTGTTGGTGCCGAGCTTGTCGAGCGGCGGGGCCTCCGGCCCGGCCTGAGAGAACTTCTGGACGAGGTCGAGGTCCTCGACGGGCACGAGCAGCCGGTCGCCGTCGCGGTAGGCCAGCTCGATGACCTCGCGCCCCCGCCCTTCGACCTCGACCCGCCGCAGGCCGCGGAAGACGCCGATCCCGTAGTCGGCGTGGACGACGTGGTCGCCCGCCCTGAGGTCCTGGAACTGGGAGAAAAAGGGGCGCCGGGAGGCCCGGCTGACGATGACCTTCTCCTCGGTGA
>DSDX01000106.1 GCA_011048485.1 Candidatus Aminicenantota bacterium
CCCTTGGCCCGGAGATCGAGCTTGCCGATCTCGCTCACCGGCCACATGCCCTCGTCCGGGGCCGCGGGGCCCAGGGCGACGACAAGGGCGGGAACGAGGGCCAGGGCGACGGCGCCGGCGGCCAGGCCGAGGCGCTTGAGAGCGTGGCTTGTCATGTCGAGTCTCCTTGAGAGGGGCCGGCCCCTCAGAGGTACTTGCGGACGACGGCGTCCATGGCGGACTCCTGCCGCTCCATCTCGGCGACCAGCTTGAACTGGGTCCTGGCCCGGTCCAGATTGTGGCCAGGCCGGTGGATCTTGAAGTAGACGTCGCCCTTGAGGTGGTCGGTGAGGAAGCGCATGCCGCACTCGAGGGTGAGCAGCCTGGCCGCGAAGACCAGGAGCTCCGTCTCGGCCGGGACCAGGAAGTCCCTGGCCGCGTCGAGGTAGCCCGCGGCCAGGCGGTCGAACAGGCCGAGGTCGAAACCGACCTTGGCGAGGTCCGGCTCGTCCTCGGCGGCCGTGGCCGCCCCGAGCCGGACCGAATCGCCGAAATCGTAGAGGACCGAACCCGGCATGACCGTGTCGAGGTCGATGACGCAGACGCCCGCGCCCGTGCGGTCGTCGATCATGACGTTGTTGAGCTTGGTGTCGTTGTGGGTCACGCGTTCGGGGATGCGGCCCGAGGCCAGCCCCTCGACGACGACGCCCGTGTCCTTTTCGCGGGCCAGGATGAAATCGATCTCGGGCTTGACGGCGGCGGCCCGCCCCCGCGGGTCGAATTCGACCGAGGCGAGGAAGGCGTCGTAGCGCTTGCGGGTGTGGTGGAAATCGGGGATGGTCTCGTGGAGGCGGCCGCCCGGGAGCTGGGCCAGCATCTTCTGGAACCCGCCGAAGGCCTTGGAGGCCGCGTAGACGTGGCGGACGTCCTCGACGCGGTCGTAGGTCCGGGCCCCGTTGATGAAACGGAACATCCTCCAATACGTGCCTTCGGGCGTCCGGAGGTAGGACCTTTCTTCGCGCGTCGGGACGATAGTCAGCGTCTCCCTGTCGGGATCCCCCCCGGCGGCGACGATGCACTGCCGGGCGAACCGGGTCACCCGCTCGATGTTCGCCATGAGCAGCTCCGGCTCGCGGAACACGTGGTGGTTGATGCGCTGGTTGACGTACTGGACGATGCCGCCCCCGGCCTCGAAGCGGGAGCAATAGGTGTCGTTGATGTGCCCGGAGGGGATGGGGCAGGTCGAGATCCAGCGGCCCTCGACGGCGAACGAGGCGCAGATCGATTCGAGATCCGCCGCCGGCCTTGTGTCCATGGACGACCTCGGCTCTGGGATCCCCGGGCCCCCGGGTCAGGCGCCCATTCTAGCGGCCGCCCGGACGGCTGTCAATGAGCCGGTCGGGGCCGCCCGGGACCGCCCGACCCTCGCGGACGGCGTCCGGGCCCGGACGACCCTCCCCGGCCGCCGGACATTCCGCCGCCCCGATGCCCCGCCGGCCGCCGGCGATCGAGATCCTGGCCGGCCAGCCTCTCCAGGCTCATGTCGCGGGCGAACATGTCGTTCGTCACCGGGATGGCGGGGATCTTCTGCCCGATGAACTTCTCGATGGCCTCGAGGTGGTCGGCCGTCTTCTCGCTGGCCAGGGTGATGGCCAGCCCGGCGGCTCCGGCCCGCGCCGTCCGCCCGATCCGGTGGACGTAGTTCTCGCTGTCCTGGGGGATATCGTAGTTGACGACCATCTCGAGATCGTCGATATGCAGGCCCCGCGAGGCCACGTCCGTGGCCACGAGGATGGGGAAGCGTCCGGCCATGAATCCTTCAATGATCTCGAGCCGCTCCTTCTGGGGCAGGTCGCCGTTGAGGAACCTGGCCTTGAAGCCGTTGGCCTGGAGCTGCTTCGAGACGAGGAACGCCGTGTGCTTCATGTTGGTGAAGATCAGGACGTTCTTGGGCGCCCGGCGCTGGAGCAGCCCCAGGAGAAGGTTGAGCTTGATGTGGCTGCCGACGTGGTAGAGCTCCTGGGAGATCGTGTCCACGGTCATCTGCTCGGGGGTGACCTCGATGAAGGTGGGCGCGTTGAGATAGGCCTCGGCCACGCGCCGCGAGAGCTTGTTGAGGGTGGCGCTGAAAAGCATGCTCTGGCGGCGGGCCCGGTCGGGCATCTGCCGGACGATGTCCCGCAGGTCGGGCAGGAAGCCCATGTCGAAGAGCCGGTCGGCCTCGTCGATGACGAGGAAGCCGCATTCCTTGAAGTTGAGACGCTTCTTCTCGGCCAGGTCGAGGAGCCGTCCCGGGGTCCCGATGATGATGTCCGGGCCGGCCTTGATCTGGGCCAGCTGGACGGCGTAGCCGACGCCGCCGTAGAAGCACCCGATCTCGAGACCCAGGGGCCGGTTGAGGAGCAGGGCCTCGCCCTGGATCTGGACGGCCAGCTCGCGGGTCGGCACGATGATCAGGGCCTTTCTCCGCGCGCTCTTGGAGTGCTTGAGCATGTGGGCGAAGAGAGTGATCAGGAAGGCGGCCGTCTTGCCGGTCCCCGTCTGGGACTGGACGGCCACGTCCTGCCCGGCGAGCGAGACGGCCAAGGTCTTCTCCTGGACGGGGGTCAGGGCCGTATAGCCCCTGTCGGCGATGGCCAGCTGCAGCCTGGGATCGAGGTCGAGCTCGGTGAAAAGCATGTCAGTTCCTTCTTGGACGGGGGGTCGGCGCCCCGGGCGGGTCCATCAGGGGGGAACACCGGGGGGCGAATGATCGTTCGCGACGTCTCTGTCCTATGATCTAATTGAAAATCTATTCTACCACAAGGCGGCCTTCCCCTCAAGGCGCCAGGCTTGGCCCGCCTCCCTGGGGCCGAATCAGGCCGAATCCGGCCTTGACAAGCCCCCCCCCATGGCTTATTTTCACACTCTGCCATGAGCGGCAAAAGCATCCGGGACCTGGTCAAAAGCTGGGAGACCGTCCGGTTCGAGCTCCTGAAGACGCGCATCTCCAGCCTGCACTTGGCCGTCGAGGGCTCGCCCGTGGAGCGGTTCGTCGTCCGCCTGCGCCGGGAGATGGAGGCCAAGAGGTTCCGCTTCAGGCCCCCGGTCTATCTCACCGACAGCTGGGGCTGCCCGGACCGCACGCCCGTGATCGGCATCCCCTTCTATCTGGCCGATCCCCGGCTGGCCCGGATCGAGGAGGAGCAGAACGGCGAGATCGAGGACCCCCGGACGATCATGATGCTCCTCCGCCACGAGGCCGGCCACGCCGTGAACTACGCCTACCGGCTGTGGCGCCGGCCGAGCTGGACGGAGATCTTCGGCCAGTTCACGAAGCCCTACCGGGAATCCTTCCGGCCGGACAGGATGAGCCGACATTATGTCCGGCATCTCGCGGTCTTTCCCTATGGCCGGACCTACGCCCAGAAGCACCCCGACGAGGACTTCGCCGAGACCTTCGCCGTCTGGCTGACGCCGCGCTCCAACTGGCGCGAGCGCTACCGGAACTGGCCCGTCATCCGCAAGCTCCTCTACGTCGACCGGCTGATGAAGGACATCCGAGGCACCATGCCCGTGAGCCGCTGCCGCCAGCTCCTCGACCCGGTCGGCCGGATGAGCCTGACCCTGGCCGAGCACTACGGCAAGAAGGCCGAGCGCTTCCGGCGGGACGCCCGGGGCTACGTCGACGACAGTCTCCACGACGCCTTCCCGCCCTCGCGCGGCCAGGTCCTCCGGCCGGCCTCGGCGCTGTTCAAGCGGTACCGCGACCGGCTCGTCGAACGGGTCGTCCACTGGTCGGTCCTGACACCCGGCGAGGCCGAGGCCCTGATCCGCAAGCTCGAGGCCCGGGCGAGAGTCCTCCGGCTGAGCTACCGGCCGGGCGCGGAAGGGGAGCGGTTGATGGACGTCGTGTCCCTGGTCATCGCGCTGGCCCTCGACTACGCCTACACCGGGCGGCTGACCGGCTGAGGGGGCCTGGGCCGGATCAGGCGCGAACGCGCGTCTCGATCTCCTTGTCCCGAGAAGAACCGTCGGACTTCTGAACGGTCAGGGTCAGCGCCCGCGGGCCAGGGCGGTCCTGGTCGAGCCGAAGATGGGCAGGCGCCGGTCGTAGGGCGGGCCCTCGAACGCGGCCTTGATGATCGTCTCCAGGAGGCGGGGGTAGGAGATGCCGGCCTGCTCGGCCGACCGGGCCAGGCCCATGCCGCTGTCGAGACAGGGATTGCAGTTGACCTCGAGGATGACCGGCTCGCCCTTCTCGTCGAGCCGGACGTCGACGCGGCCGTAGCCCCAGCCGCCGACGACGCGGAAGGCCTTGACCGCGGTCCGGCCGATGAGGGCCTCCATGGCCGGATCGACCCGGGCCGGGCAGATGACATCCGTCCTCTGGTACTCGACCGACGTCTCGACCCACTTGGCGGCGTAGGACATGATCGGCGGGATCCGGCGCGGCAGGCTCGAATAGTCGACCTCGGCCAGCGGCAGGACTTGGACCTTGCGGCCTCCGAGGAGGCCGACGTTGAACTCGCGGCCCTTGAGGAAATGCTGGACGAGGGCGGGCTGGTCGTACTCCTGGAGGATCTCCCGGGCCTTGTCCCTTAGGGCGGCCTTGGTCGTGACGACGGAATCCCTATCGAGGCCGATGCCAGCGTGCTCCTGGGCGGCGTGGACGATGAGGGGGAAGGTCCACTTGTGGGCGTCGATATCGCCGAGGCGCTCGATGAGGACCGTCGAGGGCGGGATGGGCAGGCCGGCGCCCTTGAGCAGGCTCAGGGACATGTATTTGTCGCGGCTCAGCCCCAGGCCCAAGGCCGGGGAACCGGTCATGGGATAGCCGAGCAGGCGGATGAAGGCCGCGACCCGCATCTCGTAAAGGGCGCCGTGGACGACGTCGTCGTACTGGTTGAAGACGACGTCGGGGCGGAGACGGTCGAGCTTGCGCTGAAGGACGGACAGGTCGTCCGAGAGCGGCATGACGACGACGTCGTGGCGGAGCCGGCGGATGCCCCGGGCCAGGCCCCGGATCATCTGGCGGAGGTAATGGGGGCTGCCGGTGTCCGACTTCTCGTCGGGGATGGACTCCGTGTAGGCGTTGTAGATGAGCGCGACCCGGAGCTTCTTCATGCGCGTGAAAACGGTCCTTCGGGCCTATTCTAAGGATTTCCGGACGGGGCCGCAAGCGCGGCGTCCGGGAGAAAGGAGGGGGTCAAACCTACCTTTTGCTGCAAAAGGTAGGTTTGACCCCCTCTTGAGGATCTTACCTGTCGGCGAAGGCGTAAACGGTCAGGAAGCCGTGCTGGCTGATCTTGGCGATGAGCTCGCCGCTGACCTTCTCGACGCTGTCGCTCGGCTGGTGATAGTCCGGGGGCATGCCCGCCATGTAATAGATGAACGGGACGTTGACCGCGGCGAACGAGGCGTGGTCGGAGCCGCCGCTGCCGACGCCGAGAGCGCTTAAGCGGAAGACCAGGTCGAGCCCGAC
>DSDX01000350.1 GCA_011048485.1 Candidatus Aminicenantota bacterium
CTTGAAGCCCTTGCGGAAGGGCATCTCCCAGTAGCAATTGAAGGCGCTGCCCGGGTTGACGCACACCGGCAGCGACGAGACCTGGGCGTACTGGCCCCAGCCGCAGGCGAAGAAGTCGCCGATCGGGCATTCGACCGAGGGCTCGGTCTCGCCGTCCCAGTAGATGCGAAGGATGGCGAAGCGCCAGGTGCCGGCGGGGGTGAGCCAGATCTGCTGGATGGCCCCCTCGCCCTTGACGTCGGCCATGACGAAGGTCTCCCCCGCCGGGACCCGGACGTAGGGCGAGACCTTCCAGCCCTGGCCGAGATCGCGCGCCGCGTTCATGGCCGGGCCGTCGGTCGACATGCCGGCCTTGCCCTTCTCGCCGGTGAAGTTCTCCGGGCTGATGGACCGGGTCTTGGCGCTCGACAGGCGCGACAGGTTTCCCAGCCCCAGGCCCAGCCCGTTGAAGCCCTTGTCCTTGTCGCTCTGGGCCGCGGCCGCCGCGAACACGGCCAGCGTCAGCACGGCCAGCCCGGCCTTGACGAGGATCGCTTTGTTCATGCGTGCCCTCCTGTGGGATTTGCGCCCATTTTATAAAAAAGGGGGACACAATACCAATTACCCTATTTTTTGGGCCGCAAACCGATGAGAATGCGGGACGTGATACTCGCTCACCACTCATCAGGCTCCCGGGATTCCCGACGATCGCGCCCGAAGTAAGATCGATCTCCCGATTCCGGGAGACTCACCCGCCGGCTGGGATCAGGATATCTTCGCCTTGAGAGAACCACCCAGGAAAAGGAGAATGGTTAAAAATGGGTGAATAGGTATTGTGGCCCCCATTTTGGGGCACTATGACGGCCCTTTGGTCAGCGCGTCGCGAGAGGCGTCAGCTCGCCCGGGCGGGGCCGAGAAGAAGCAGGGCTTCGAGGATCGAGGCGACCCCGGCCTTGGCGTCGCCCTCCATCATCAGGCCCTTGGCGGCCGTAATCCTGTCTTTGAAAAGCTCGGCGACCGGGGCCGGCGCTCCCTCGGTCTCCGACCCAGGAGCGACAAACTCCTCCCCTCTATCGGGGTCCCAGATCTTCAGGGCGGCCGCGACATGGTCCAGGCCGGCGGCCGTATCGTCCGAGGCGAATCCGGCCCGGGCCAACTCAATCTGCTCCGCGAAGCCGGCGGGCCTTTCCGTCTCCGGTCCCGTCACGAGCGTGATATCGAGGAGCGTCGCGGCTCCGCGCCCGATCTCGCCCCCGGAGATCGCCGTCAGCGCCTCGTCGAACATCGCCCCGACCTTGACGGCAACGGGAGGCACAGCTTCCTCGGGGGCGGCGCTTTCCGGCGCCCGGCTCTCAGGTCCCCCTCTCCCGCAGCTCAGCGCGAACAGCGCCGCCGCCATGGCCATGACCGCCCATGTCCTCATGATGTCCTCCCTTCAGAATCGTGCGCCGGGAACCGGCTCGTTGAGAATATCCTGGCTGCGCTCGGACGTCAAGGCAACATAGGGGAAGAGGCAAAAAGGAAAAGGGGGCGTGACACCCGTTCACCATTCACTAAGCTCCTGGGGTTCCCTATGATCACGCCCAGAAAAGATGAGTCTCCCGATTCCAGAAGACTCACTCATCTGTTACGCTCAGGATTACTCCGCCTCGAGAGAACCGCCCAGGAAAGGGGCAAGAAATGGGTGAATAGGTATTGTGTCCCCCATTATGCCCCCCAATTGAGCAGCACGGCGATGAAGAGCAGGGGGTAGCGCGTCTTTAGGAACCACGCAGGCATGAGCGCTGCCAGCCGCTTACACTCCGCCGCGGGATCTTCATCTCTCGCCAAGCCTCGCAGAATCCGGACGGCCGCGGCCACTTGGACGCCGTAATAGGCCGCGAGCGCCCCGGCGACGATCAGGGAGACGGCTCCCGGCGATCCCGGCCCCCCTCGTATGCTTCCCCTCATGACCGCGACCGCGGCGACCGCACCGGCCGCGCCGATGCCGCCGGCTCCCGCCAGCCACGCGCCGAGGACGAGCGTCCGGCGGATCCCCAGGGCATGGGCCAGCGTCCTCACGCCCGCCGCCTCGTCCTCCGGGAGATCCTCGCAGGTGTTGACGATCGTCAGGCCTTCCATGAGCATCGCATAGCCAAGGGCGAACGCGACGATGGCGCCGTCGAAGCTCTCCCGAAAGAGATACCACCCTCCGATCGGCGGGAGTGCGTAGAGCCCGAACATGACCGGGAGAGGGCTGAGCCAACCGCGCTTTTTAATCCTCAGCGGCGGCGCCGAATAAGCGTAGGCGATCCCCAAGGCCAAGGCGCCGGTCATGAAGACCACGTCCCGCTCGAGGGCCGCCAGCAGAGCGGCCAACGCGAAGGCCAACACGGCCTCTGCGGCCAGGATCGCCTTGATTCCCGTCTCCCCCAGCGAACGGACGGCCTCGCTCATCCTCTTCTTGTGCAGGGCGTCGACGTCCGCGTCGGCGAGGCAGTTGAGGTTGCAGGCGAAGGTCAGGACCACGAAGAACAGAAGGACGTAGACGAGCACGCTCATGTCCCAGAGCTCGGCCAGGGTACGCGCCGCCAGGACACAGCCAATCAGGGCCGTGGGGAGCGAGGCGACCTGGATCCCGGCCCGGCTGATGACGAGGAAATCCCTGAGCGCCTTCACAGCGCCCCGCCGATGAGGCCCGCCGCCCGCGCCGCCGCGTAGGCGAAGGCCGCTCCGTACGCGCCGAACGGGATGACCAGCTTCCGCGTTCTTTCGAAGCCGACGGCCGCTGCCAGCGCGATGAGCGAGAGAACGAGCACGTCGGCCGTCCCGGAGAAAAGAGCCAGCGGCGTCAGCAGCGAGAGGAACAGGCCGGCGGCCGCGAGCCGCCCTCCCATCTCCCGGCCGAACACCGTGAAGACCGTGCGCACCCCGGCCTCGAGGTCTCCTTCGTAGTCCTTGGCGTCCTTGGTAACCGTCGCCAGCGACAGGGCCACGAAGATGACCAGGGAGACGGTCATAGGAACCCGCCCGAGGGGCCATTCCCCGATCGTCGTCCAGGCGAAATAGCCAAGATAGAACATCAGGAAGGAGCCCCATCCGATGAACGCATTGCTCCCGAGCCGGGCGCGCAAGCGCAGCGGCGGAGCCGAGTAGGCATGGGCGCTGACAAGGGCTAAGCCCACGATCATGAAGGCCTTAGCCCCTAGAACGCCGCTGACGAACAGAGCGAACAGCGCCACCGCGCGCCCGAGGCGGATGTATTCCCCCGGCGACACCCAACCTAGGACGAGCGCCCGGCCGGGAGCGCTCCTCCGGTCGATCTCGATATCATGGGCGTTGTTCCAGAGGACCGTCGCCAACCAGACCAGGAGAGCCGTGATGATCGCGGTCGCCCCGAACAGCCATCCTGGAAGGGGCCGCGCGCGGATCCCGGCGTTGAAAAAGACACCCGTCCCGGCCATCAGGGCGAAATGGGCCGCGCGGAACGAAACCCCGTCCCGCAGGGCGGCCCTGAGCAGCTTCCGCCTGCGGACGAGGAAGGCGGCGGCCAGGAGCGCGCTAAAGAGGGCCAGGTAAAAGCCGAAGTAGACGATATGGCGCGCCGCGTGCACGCCCGGCGCGCTCATCCGCGGCAACGGTAGGAAGAGCCGGGGCGTCCCGCCGATGGCAAAGATGCCGTAGAGCGTTAGCGCGGCCCCCGCCGAACGCCAGAACGACCTCGTCTTCAGCTGGGCGTAGACGAACGCCAGGACGATCAGCAAGACCGCCTCGACGAATATCCCCTTGCCCGTGCCCGGTGCGCCCCAAAAGAAGGTCGCGGCCCGCCTCAGGAAATCCCGGGGCATGGCGTATTCATATCCTCCGGCCCTACGGAACAAGAACCTGTCGAGGAGGGGCGGCAGGACCACGAGGATGTAGCCGGCGGCCACGATGCGGGCCGACCTGACGATGTCCGTCCGCGTCCACAGGCTGAGAGCCAGGATGCCGGCCGCGAGCGTCACCAGGAAGAAGAAGGCGTGGTGATAGTAAGCGTGAAGCCCGAAAGGTCTGCCGAAAAGGACCTGCTCGACGCCTTCCCGGACCGAGATGATCGTCAGGAACCAAGCTTCGAGAGCCCAGGTCGGGATCCCAAGGCCCTCGATCCGGAAGGCGATCCCGCGGAGCGCGCCGACGGTCATCTCCCTTGTCCCCTCGAAAGCCGGACTAACGTAGCATGCCCCTTCCGGGGTGTCAACGGCGAGAACGGCGAGATCCCGACACGTTCTTGACGATTTTCCCTCTTGACGGCCCAGTTCCCGTGGCGGTAGAATGAGATCAGGTTAGGGGGCACAAGGATGGACAAGAAATCCGTCGTGTGTCTAGCGTTTCTCTGCGTCTTCCTCACTTCGGCACTTCAAGCCCAATTCGCCAGGACCTACGGCGGATGGGGCGCCGATTACGGTGCCCGAATCGTTCCAACCCCCGACAACGGATTCATCGTCTGCGCTCGCTCTACCTCCTTCAACGGTGAAGGACTTTGGATCCTCAAGCTGGCCGTCGATGGGACCATCCAGCGGGAGAAATCGTACACCTCCTGGGGGAACCTGACGGGTGTTTGCGCGGCCCGCCCGACTGCGGACGGCGGCTGTATTATGGTGGGCACGGGCTATCAGAACTCCCTATGGGTCATCAAGACGGACCCGTCCGGCGATCCCGCGTGGCAGGCGTTCGTCACCGCTCCCGGCGAGGTCCATAACTGTGATATCTGTCTGGGACCCGAATCGGGGTTCTATGTCACAGGAAGCGTCGGAACGGACCCGGTAACGGATATCTGGGTCTCCCGGCTGTCCTCCGAGGGCGATGTCATCTGGCAGAAAACATACGACCCGGGGGCCGCCGAGAGCTCGGGCCGCGTCGCGTCAGCCGATGGCGGTTTGGTCGTCATCTGCACGCAAACGAATGCGCCCGACTCGATCGACAAGGCCCTCGCCTTAAGGATCGACGCCTTGGGGGCTGTTTCATGGCGGAAATCGTTCACTTCGACCAATGTCGCCGTTGCCGATATCAGATCGATCCGGGCCGTGGAAGGCGGCGGTTTCCTCGTGGCCGGCACGACATTCGTCATGAAGCTGGGATCCAGCGGTGCGGTCGAGTGGGCCAGAACATATGGGACAACTGTTGGGCTCTCCGACATCTGGCCGACTTCGGATGGCGGTTCGATCGCCGTCGGGGACCTAGGGATCAACATGTTGGCCATGAAGCTCGGGACGGCCGGCGACATCGAGTGGCAAAAAGTCTTTGGGGGGCCATTCCTGGAGACAGGCCGGGGCGTTGTCGAGGCCGTGGCGGGCGATTACGCCGTCTGCGGCGATACGTCTTCTTTTGGGGTGGGTGGCATCGACCTATGCGTGGTCCGTATCC
>DSDX01000284.1 GCA_011048485.1 Candidatus Aminicenantota bacterium
CACGGTGGCCCGCCCCCCTGCCCGGCTCCCCGGGCCCGTCCGCCAAATCGGCCCGTCGGATCCCCCGCCGCCCGGCGGCCGCCTCGATGGCCAAGAGGCCGGCCAGCCCCAGGCCGCCCAAGGCCAGAAAGGGCGAGCGCCATCCCCACCTGGCGATCAGGAAACCGGCCGCGGGGACGCCTAGGAGGAAGGCCAGGGACCAGCTCAGCTCGGTCAGGGCCAAGGCCCGCCCGCGCCGCTCATACGGGACGATATCGCTCAAGTGGGCCAGGATGGCCGGGTCGAGGACATACTTGCCGACGGTCATCAGGACCAGGGCGGCGGCGAAGACCGTGAATCCGGGCCCGACGGCGGCCAGAAAGGCCCCGGCCGCGAACAGCCCGAGCCCGAGGGACAGGCCGAACCGGCGGCCGCGCCTGTCGGTCAAGGGGGCGAGAAGAGGGCCCAGGGCTCCGGACGCGGCCCGGGCCGAGAGGGCCAGGGACATCGTCGCCAGATCGACGCCCAGGGCCCGGCCCAGAACGGGCAGGAACGGATAGACCATCCGGTAGGCGGTGTTGGAGACGGTCCGGGCCCCGATGAAGACCGCGGTCCGGCCGCGGAGCGGCTTCACGCGGCGGCCGTCTTCTTCTTGCCGAAGCGCAGCTTCATCGTCAGGATCTTGTCCGTCGAAAAGATCCGGGCCGCGAAGATAACTAGGGCGACGAACACGACCAGCATGTAGGCGAGCCCGGCCACGATCATGCCGTAGTTGCCGAGGTACAGGTTCTGCGAGACCAGGAACGGGTGGGTGAACGGGATGGCCAAGATGAAGATCTTGAGCGGGAGAGCGATCGTGTTCATGTCGGCGAAGAGCGAGATGAAATAGGGGATCATGACCATGAACATGAGCGGCATGATCATGGTCTGGGCGCTGCGGAAGTCCTCGGCCAGAACCCCGAGGATCATGGCCAAGGCCAGCGCGACGAGGATGGCCAGGAAGATGGACAGGCCGAGGATGGCGTAACCCGAAGCGCTGAAGGTCAACCCAAGCTTCTGCATGATGGCGGGCGCGCCGGCCTGGGCGCCGGCCTGGGCGGCCTCCTCGCCGATGCCCCCGATGAAGCCCCGGAAGGCGAACATATAGACGCCGGCCGAGATGAGGCCCACGAGCCCGGCCGCGAGCATCTTGGCGGTGATGATGGAGGTCCGGCGGATCGGCACGGTCAGCAGAGTTTCCAGGGTCTTGTTCTGCTTCTCCATGGCCACGGCCGAGATGACCATCTGGGACGAGTAGATGACGATCATCATCAGGACAACGGGGATGAGCAGCGACTGCTGGGAGATCATCCCGGCGACCATGTTGGCCGAGCCCTCGGCCATCATGTCCTGGACGACGACGAAATCCTTGCTCTTGATCGGCCTCTTGAGGCTGGCCGGGTCATGCTCCGGCAGCTTTTCGCTCAAGAAGTTGTTGGACAGGGCTTCGTTGAGGGCGGAGATCACGCTCTGGACGACGATCTGGCCGCGGGCCCCGATGAGAGAAAAGCTCCGCATGAAGGAATAGGTTTCGATCTCGCTGGGTTTGAGCTCGGTCAGCGATTCGCCGAAGCCCTCGGGGATGACGAGCAGGAGCTTCGACTCCCCGGCCTTGGCCGTCTCGATGGCCTCGTCCTTCGTCTTGCCCGACTGGTCGAGGATCTTGAACCGTGCGGATTCGAGACCCTTGATCAGGGCCTGGGAGGCCGGGGAGCCGTCCTGGTCAAGGGCCGAGATCGTCTGGATGCCGGTTGCCTTCTGGACCTCCTTCTTGCTGACCTGGCCGATAAAGTTGAAGAGGATGACGGTGAACGCGAGCGAGATGACGAGTTGCTTGGTCACCAGCTCCTTGATCTCTTTCTTGAGCAGGTTGGTGAATCTTTTCATCGGAGGGAACTCCTGAAGACCTCTTCGAGGTTCGAAGCCTGGTGCTTGCCCTTGAGCTCCGAGGGCGTGCCCGCGTCGAGGATGAGGCCCTTGTTGATGAGGGCGACGCGGTCGGACAGGAACTCGATCTCGAGCATGTTGTGGGAGGAGAGGAGGACTGACGTTCCCTCCTTGACGTACCGGCGGACGATCTCTCGGACCTCCAGGGCGTTGAGGACGTCGAGGCCCGAGGTCGGCTCGTCGAGAATGGCCAGGACCGGCTTGGTCATCAGGGCCCGGGCCAAGAGGAGCTTGCGGGTCATGCCCTTGCTGTAGGTGCCGACCTTGGTCTTCAGCCTGTCGCCGAGCTCGGTGATGGCCACGGCCCGGTCGACGAAGTCTTTTTCTTCCTCCGGCGTCCGGGCGTAGAAGTTGGCCATGAACTCGAGGTAATCCAGGCCTTTCATATCCTTGTAGGCGCCGGCCTCCTCCGGGAGATAGCTGATCTTCTCCCGGACGAAATCGGGCTCCTTGCGCAGGTCCCGGCCGAGAAAGGTGATATCCCCGCCGGACGAGGTGAGCAGGGTGGCGATGATCCGGAGGGTCGTCGTCTTGCCGGCCCCGTTCGGGCCGATCAGGGCGAAGACCTCCCCGGCCCGGACATCGAAGTCGATGCCGGCCAGGGCCATCTGGGTGCCGTAGGATTTCTTTAATCCCCGGACGGTCAAGACGTTTTCCATGGGCGACTCCCTGTTGAACTTGGGACGGAATCGGGACTTATTCTAGTGAATACGGCCGGGGATGTAAACCGTTCAGCCTCGAGGATCAACCCCCCTTATTCGAAGCTGACGTCCTCCCGGTAATCGACCGACACCCGCCCGCGCGATCCCGGCTTCGGCTTGAGCAGGGCCAGGGCCCTGAGGAAGGTCCGGTTGCGGCGTTTCCAGGTCCGGTCGAGCCGCCGGGCGTAATGGGCGATGGCCACGCCGATCCACTGCCCGGCCAGGATCTTTCGGGCCTCCTGGCGGAGCGAGTAGAATTTGCGGTGGGCGAAGCTCTGGGCCTTCTGGAGGTCCGGGAGGGACAACCGGGCCGGCTGGAAAACCGCGTGGTGGGCGTCGTAGAGGGCCCAGTCGTGGAAGCGGATGCGGTCCTCCGCGGCGACCCGGTCGTAGAAGGCCGAGCCCGGGAGGGGCGTCAGGATGAGGAACTGGGTCGAGGTCAAGCGGGCCCGCTTGGCCCAGCGCACCGTCTTGCGGACCGTCCGCCAATCGTCCTGATCGAAGCCGAGGACGAACATGCCGTGGATATGGATGCGATGGCGGCGGAAGACCTTGACGGCCCGGGCGATCTCCTCGACGGTCTGCTTTTTCTTCATGTCCGCGAGCGCGTCGGGGTTGGCCGATTCGAAGCCGATATAGACGGTGTGGCAGCCGGCCTCTTTCATGAGGCCGACGAGCGAGGGATCGCGGGCGACATCGGCCCGGACCTGGGTCGTCCACTTGAGCCGGAGCTTCTCCCGGATCATGGCCTCGCACAGGTCGCGCGTCCGCTCCGGGTCCGCGGCGAAGTTGTCGTCGTAGAAGAAGATGAGGGTCTTCCGGCCGTCGTAGAGACGGAGCTCCTCGATGATGTTCGCGGTCGAGCGGAAGCGGTATTTCCGGCCGAACATGCCGGTCACGGAACAGAACGAACAATCGAAAGGGCAGCCCCGCGAGGTCAGGACGGGGATGGACGACATGTGCTTCAGCCCTTTGGCGTCCGGGCGCAGGAGCGAGAAATCGGGGAAGGGGATGCGGTCGAGGTCGGAAACCCGCGGCGCCATGGGATTGTGGACGATCGCCCCGGATCCGTCCTTGAAAGAGAGGTTGGGGACGTCGGCGTAGCCGGCCCCGCTCTCCCGGGCGTCGATGAAGGCGGGGAGCGCCGCCTCTCCTTCGCCCCGGACGACGAAATCGGCGTGGTCCAGCGCCTCCTCGGTCAGGTAGGTCACATGAGGTCCGCCCATGAGGACCGTGATGCCCATGGCCCGGGCCTTGTCGGCGATGGCGTAGGCCCGCGGCGCGGTCGAGGTGATGGTCGAGATGCCGACGAGATCGGCCGCGGCGAGGGCGTCGAAGTCGATGGTGCGGAAATCCTCGACAAAGACATCGACCTCCCAGCCGCGCGCCTTCATCATCGTCCCCAGAATGAGGGTGCCCAGCCGCGGCAGGGGGAACTGGGAGAAGATGTGGAGGTTCGGGGCCTTCGGTTCGATCAGGACGATCTTAGGCATCGCCGGACTCCTTGGCCGCCTTGGCCCTTTTTCTGTTCTTGGCCCGGAGGGCCAGGATGTCCTTTCTTTTCTTCTTGAGCAGGTCCTGCCAGCGCTCGACGCCCTCCTCGTACAGCTTCATCTTGTCGAAAAGCGCTTGGATGGCCTCGAGCATGGCGGCCAGCCGCTTCTCGACCTCGGCCTCGGAAAAAGCGTCGGGTTCGGCCTCGATGGCGACGAGCATCCGGACATCGTCGGAGACGGCCTTGATCTCCTCGAGCGTGTAGCCGAAGAGCTGGAGGTCGCGGATGAGCTGGCAGAGGAAGACGAAGGACTCCGAGTAGAGCCGGAATCCGCCCTCCGTCCGCATGTCGGGCTCGATGATGCCCTTGTCCTCCCAGTGCTTGATCGTCCGCGGGCTGACGCCGGAGCGCTCGGCCAGGTTCCCGACGGTGAGAAAGCGGCCCTTGTCGGCGGCCTTCATCCCGTCGCGGCCGTCCTGGGGCAGGCCGACCTTCTTGACGATCTTGAGGATCTCGTCCGTGCCATAGCCGAGCTCGGCGAGGCGCCGGATGTGGGCGACACGTTCGAGGCTCGGGGCGGCGAAGAGAGGGGCCTTCGCGTCGGTGTACCCGTCGGGGCGGAGAAGCTTGGCCCTGGTCCATTCGGCCAGCCGCTCGGCGGGAAGATCGGTCCTGCGGGCCAGGTCCTGAAGGGACAGAATGTCGTTGCTCATAATAAACCTATACGTTCATTTAGTTATAATATTTAGTCTAACATATACGCATAGGAATATATTATTACGGCCCCTCTGTCAAGGCCCTTTTTCCATCGCGGATGGGACCATGATCTGAGCGACGGGTCACCCCCCTTCCAGGGTCGGGTCATCGGTCCCGGCCTCTTCGGCCTGTCTTGACCACGTCCGCTCTCTCTTGTAGAGTGGTGCGGACCCGCAGAAGATGAAAAGAGCGGAAGAGCTCGTTTTCGATTACCTGGTCGTCGGCTCGGGCTTCGGCGGCAGCGTCGCGGCCATGCGGCTGGCCCAGAAGGGCTACGCGGTCGGCGTCGTCGAGGCTGGCAAGCGATGGCACGCCGACGAGTTCCCCCGTCGGAACTGGAACCTGCGCAAGTTCCTTTGGCTCCCCTCGGTCGGTCTCTACGGGACCTGGCGGCTCCGCCTCCTGAACGGGGTCTTCATCCTGGCC
>DSDX01000285.1 GCA_011048485.1 Candidatus Aminicenantota bacterium
ACCTACCTTTTGCAGCAAAAGGTAGGTTTGACCCCCTCATCCGTTCCGGGGCGCGTCCCGGCCGGACGCCATTTTGCGTCCGGCGGCCAGCACGAACCAAACGATGGACCCTATGAGGAAGGCCCGCTTGTAGGCCGACTCCGCGATCCGGCCGAGGAAGAAGAGCGCGGCCGCGGCGAGGCACGAGCCCAGACCGAGAAGGGCCAGCCAGCCGGCCAGACGCGTCAGGAACGGGTTCTTCATCTCGGCCTCCGCACGGCCATGAGGCCCGTGTACGCCAGGACCGCGACGAACCAGCACGGCAGCCAGCGGAAGTAGAGGTGCAGGGGCAGGACGAAGGCGACCGCCAGCGTCCCCAGCCAGACCGCCAGCGCGGCGCCATTGAACGTCCAGCCCTCCTTTTCCGCCCTGTATTGCTCGAGGCCCAGCAGCGGAAAGATCCAATGTTCGGCGAAGACGATGGCCCCGATGGGCATCAGGACGAGGCCGTAGATGGCGACGTAGTCGAGGAGCTTGAGGAAGAAGACGGGGAAGCAGGCCAGGACGGTGGTCGCCGCCCCGGCGAGCAGGGTGATCTTCCAGCGCGGCCAGCCGGGCGTGATGGTCTGCAGGGCCAGGCCGGCCCGGTAGAGGGTGGGATTGGCCGTCGTCCACCCGGCCAGGAGGACGCCCGCGATCCCGGCGATCCCGACCGCCTCGGAGGCCATCAGGCCCGGGTGCATCTCGCGGCCGACGGCGGCGACCATGACGCCCGAGGCGATCCAAGCCAGCATGTGACCGGGGTACATGCCGAAGGCCGAGAAGAACCCGTAGGTCCACTTCCTGGCATAGCGGAAGATGGCCATGTCCGAGAGCCCCACGTGCATGGCC
Source organism: Candidatus Aminicenantota bacterium (assembly GCA_011048485.1). Taxonomy (GTDB): domain Bacteria; phylum Acidobacteriota; class Aminicenantia; order Aminicenantales; family Saccharicenantaceae; genus RBG-16-66-30. The sequence goes on from DSDX01000285.1 coordinate 871, forward strand.
AGGTTGCAGAACCAGGCGAAAAAGAGCACGTGCCAGAAGCCGAACTTCTCCTGGCCGGCGGCGGCGACGCCGTTCCAGATCTTGGTCGTGGCCACCTCCCAGATGTTGCCCAGGTCGGGACGGACCCCGAGCCGGGGCAGCATGGCCAGGGCCCCGGCGATGAAGACGACGAAGATCCAGGGCGAGGCGATCTCGGCGAAGCGGCTGAGCTTGGCGAAGCCCAGGATGGCCACGGTCGTGAAGGCCGCGCCGAGAACCAAGCAGATGAGGACCCAGCCGAGGCTCGAGGGAAGGACCGTCCCGAGCTTGGGCACGGGGATGCCGACAAGGAGGCCCGCGGCCGTGGCCGACACCGAGATCATGGCCCCGGCCAGGACGCAATAGAGGAAGGCGTTGGCGATGTTGCAGAGAAAGGTCACGCCCGGGCCGGCGATCTTCCGCAGGTACCAGTAGAGGGTCAGGCGCGTCCGCACGGCGATCGGGGCGCAGATGAAGGTCCACGACAGGACGGCCAGGAGGTTCCCGATGAGGAGCCCCCAGAGAAGGTCGCGGGCGCCGACGCCGTGGAGGACGAAGAAGGCGCCGATGACGAACTCGGTCGCGGCGACGTGCTCGCCGGCGAAGAGCCCGGCGAACTTGGCCCCGGACTGGAGCTTGTCGGGGGTCACGGGCTCCCGGTCGAACTCGTAGAGCCTGTCCATGGCCGCGGCGAGCCGGCTGAAGCGTTCGGACATGGCCGCCTCCTGCCGGAGGTTATATCAACGAATCAAGAAGGGGTCAAACCTCGAGTTTGGGTTCGGCGCTTTCTGGGCTATAATCGTCCTCGGAGGGGATCATGAAAGACAAGGACATCGCCCGAGCCAGGGAAGCCGCCGCGGAGATCCTCCGGAAAGCCCGCATCGCCGTCACCCGGAGCGAGATCGAGGGCATGGAGATCACCGACCTCGGACTCGGTGACTTCAAGCGCGTCGGCCTCGGGGTGATCGTCTACGAGAACAACGACCGCTACTGCGCCAAGGAGCTCATCCTCCTCCCGCGCCAGATCTGCCCGGAGCACCGCCATCCCCGCGTCGACGGGCGGAACCCCGGGAAGAAGGAGACCTTCCGCTGCCGTTACGGCGAAATCGACCTCTATGTCGCCGGCGAGCGCACGCCCAAGCCCAAGGCCCGCGTGCCCGCCAAGTATAAGCCGTTCATGACCGTCGGGCACGAGATCGTGCTCAGGCCGGGCGACCAGTTCACCCTGCCGCCGAACGCGCTCCACTGGTTCCAGGCCGGCGACAAGGGGGCCGTCGTGTCGGAATTCTCATCGACGAGCACGGACGAGAACGACGTCTTCTCCGATCCGCGCATCCGCCGGGTCGGGAATTAGCGCCGGCAGCGCTCCATGAGCGATTCGATGTCGCGGCGCTCGTCCGCCGTGATGGCGCTTCCCTTGATCTCGAGATACTTGCGGCAGTAGTCGAGGGCCCTCGCTTTGTCCCCCGTCTCGAGCCGGGCGACGGCGAGATTGTAGACGGGCAGATCGTAGTTCGGATCGATCTCGACGGCTTTCTCCCAGCTGGCGATGGCCTTGGCCGTGTCGCCGACGATCTTCCAGGCCCCGCCGAGGCCGTTGTGGATCGAAGCCAGCGAGGGATCGGTGGCCAGGGCCGCCTCGAAGTAGGCGAAGGACCGGTCGATGGCCTCGGAATCCCGATCCTTCAAGCCCCGGGTGACCAGAAAGTTCCCGTAGTTGCCGTTGATGATCGCGTCGCCGGGCGCCAGGGCCAGGGCCGGCCGGAAATGGTCTTCGGCCTGGTCGAAATCGCCCTGCTTCCAAAAAGCCTCGGCGAGCGCGCCCCAGACGTTCGGGTCCTCGTCGAAGAGGGCCAAGGCTCGGCCGAGGACGTCGACGGCGTCGTCCAAGCGGCCGTGCTCGACGCAGGCGATGCCGAAGGACGAGACCATGGTGAAGTCGTCCGGGTTGGCGCGCGCCCCCCGCCTCAAGGCGTCGAGATGGGCGTCGGGCCGGCCCAGGGAGAATTGGAGCTCGGCCAGCTGGCCGTAGGCCCGGGTGAAGTCGGGCCGGGTCTCGATGATCTCCTCGAGCAGGCGGACGCTCTCCTCGGACTCGCCGTCCTTGGCCAGCTGGCCCGCCTGGACGAGCTTCTGCCCGAACGGCAAGAGCGTCTTGAGATCGTCGGCGGCGCCGAAGGTCTTCTTCGCGGGCACGGCGGGGCCGGAGGCGTATCCGAGGCTGCGGAGCCGTTCGAGCGTCTCGCGGTCGGTCTGACGGACGGCGCCGGAGCCGCGGCGGGCGGAAGCGTCCCTGATCAGCCCGTCGAGGACCTTCTTGTGAGGGGCGAGATCGCGTTTCGCGGCCAGGTTCGCGGCCTCGTCGAAGTCCCCGTCGAGATCATAGAGCTCGGGGATCGGCGAGTCCATGAACTTCATCGGGCCGTCGATGATGCCCCGCAGGGGCGCGGCCCCGCGATGGTAATAGCCTTCCAGGGCCTCGAAATAGATGGGTCGGGCCTTCCGCGGCCGGCCTTGGAGGAGCGGGCGGAAGGACCGGCCGGTCAGACCCGCGGGCGGCTCGATCCCCAGCAGGTCGCAGACGGAGGGGAAGATGTCTTCGTGGCTGACGAACCCCTCGGTCCGGGCGGCCTTCAGGCCCGGGGCGCAGACGATGAGCGGCACCCAGATCGTCGAGTTGTAGGCGAAGTAGCTGTGGGTCATCTCGCCGTGCTCGCCTAGCGCCTCGCCGTGGTCGGCGGTCAGGACGACCACCGTCCGGCCCGTCTCTCCGCGGGCCTCGACGGCTCCGAACAGACGGCCCAGGGTCTCGTCGACGTAGGCCACTTCGCCCGAATAGGGATCGTCGGCGAAGCGCTCGTCGTAGGGCGGCGGCGGCGTGTACGGGGCGTGCGGGTCGAAGAGATGGACCCAGAGGAACCACTTGCCCGACCGGGCGGACAGCCAGCCGAGGGCGGCGTCCATCGTCCGGCCGGCCGGCCGCTCGGGAAAGTCGAGCGCGGCCGCGGCCCGGGCGGGATACTTGTCGTCGTAGACGTCGAACCCCTCGTCGAGGCCGAAGCGGGTGTCGAGCGGGAAGGCGCTGACGAAGGCCCCCGTGGCGTATCCGGCGGCCTTGAGCGTCTTGGCCAGGCTGGGCGCGGACTGCGGGATGACGCGCATGCCGTTGTCGTCGGCGCCGTGGACGAGAGGGGTCGTGCCGAGCAGGATGCTGGCATGGGAGGGCAGCGTCAGGGGGGCGTGGGCGAAGGCCCGCTCGAACAGCACGCCGCGCGCGGCCAAGCCGTCGACGCGGGGCGTCTCGAGGTGTTCCCGGCTGTAGCAGCTGAGGCGGTCCGGACGGAGGGTGTCGATGGTGACGAGGAGAACGTTGAGATCGGCGGGCCGGGCGGGCCGGGCGCAGGAGACGAGGAGCGCCGCCGCGGCGAGAAGAAGCGAAGCGAAACGCCGGCCGCGGGGCCGGGCCCGCCGCGTGCTTCCGGTCGAAGACTTGGTCATTGGATGCTTATCACCGGCTCAGGGGTCCTTTCCATTAATAGGGAAATCCGGGCCGGGGGTCAAGTTGAAGCGGCCGGGCCAGAGAAGGGAGGGAAGCCTTTTCAAACGCCCCGGAATAAGTATGATGGGAAGGCCGCACTGAGCGGAACGCGACGATCGAAGGAGGAGAACCATGCGGAATGAGATGAGCTGGACGGCGATCGGTTTGGCGCTTGTCATGATCGCCGCGGCCGCGGGAGTCGCCGCGGCGGAAGCACCGGAATCGACAAAGCCGGTCTATTTGTACAAAACGTCCTTCGTCCGGGCGGCGCCGGGAAAGCTGCTCGAGCTCATTGCGCTTTATAAGGACCGCATGGCGGTCATCGAGGCCGGCGGCGACGCCCGGCCGTTCTGGTGGCGTCATACTCAGGGCGACCAGTGGGACCTCATGCTCCTTACGCCGATGGGCGGCTACACCGAATATTACGCCGAGGACCGGGTGGCGAAGCGGGACCAGGCCGCGGCGGCGGCGGGCCTGTCGTGGGCGGACTTTGGCCGCCGGCTCGACGCCTGTTCGGCCTGGAAGGAGGACGTCTTCGTCTACGGGCCGCCGCTCGAGTTCGTGAAAAAGCGGTTCGAGGGAACGGGCTACTACCATATCGAGATCATGGTCTCGCTGCCGGGGAAACAGGCCGAGCTCTCTAAGGAGCGGGAGATGGAGAACCTCTACGGCGCCGCCGGCGGCCGCCCTTATAACATGATCTTCGTCCGCGATCAGGGCGCGGCGTGGGACATCTACACCCTCGGCTGCTATCGTGACCTCCAGCACTGGGCCGCGCCGAGCCCGTTGACCCGGGAGGAGCGGGATGCGGCGGCGAAGAAGGCCGGGTTCGCGGGCGCCGACGCGATCGGACCGTACATGCGGACGCTCATCGATTTCCACCGCGACACGATGGGCGTCGCGATCAGGTAGAAC
>DSDX01000174.1 GCA_011048485.1 Candidatus Aminicenantota bacterium
CCCGTAGACCGTGCGCGCCGTCTGACCGACGCGGGCCGTCGTCCCGGCGATGTTCGGGTCGCTGCGGTAGCCGGCCGACATCGCGGATGTCGCCGGCTCCCCGTCCTTTTTACGGATGTTGCGGCCGCTCGAGCTCGAGGTCTTGGCTTTGCCGGCGGACTTGGCTCCCCGGTCGGGGCTCCTCACGGTCCGGGGCTTGGCCGCCGTGCCGCTCGAGGCGCCTTGGGCCCCCGCTTGGCCGTCCGGCCTGCGGGCGACCCTCGCGCCGCCCGGGCCGCCGCCGGCCGCGCGGTCCGTCGCCCGTACGCCGCGCTCGAGCCTAGTCGCCCCGTCGTTCCGGAGGAGGACGCGGCTCCCGTCGAGGGGCTGCACGGAGATCCTCGTGCCCGCCGGCCTGACGTCGAGCGTCGAGTTGGTCATGGTGATCCGGTTCAGGCTCTTGAGGGAGTCCCCGCGCAGGGCGTTGGCCGCGATGTGCGGGTCCTTCAGGTTCTCGCGCCGGACGACCGTGAGGGCACGCGACGCGAAGGGATAGTATTGCCCGTAATAGTGCCCGTAATACATGCCGCCCATGTAAACGCCGGGGTAGCCCCAGTAGCTGAGAGGCGCCCAGCCGAAGTAATAATCGTTCCACCACCAGTTGACCCAGGCCGGGCCCCAGATGTTCATGGGGATCCAATACCAGCCGAGGTCCATGCCCCAATGCCAGCGGCCGTAATGGAAGGTGGCCCAGCCCCACGGCTCGTAGGGCCACCAGGTCCAGCCGGACAGGGGCAGCCAGGTCCAGCGGCCGTTGTAGTAGGGGCGCCAGTCGTCGTCGACGTCATAGGGGATCCAGACGTTGCCGTAGGGGGCGAGATACGTCCATTCGCCGTACTCATCGAGCTCGCCCTCGTAGTCCGAGAGCTCCTCGGGCAGCCGGCTCTGGGCGAACTCCCGCCCGGTGATGGACGTCCGTGATTCGTTGAACCGGTCGAAGGAGTCGTCGGCCACGGCGATGAAGGTCGACGGCTTCGAGGCGAACCGCCCCTCGGTGATCTCGAGGCGCTGCGAGCCCTTGAGCAGGGTCGAGCCCTGTTCGCCGGCGGCCTCGATCAGGCCCTGGTAGACCTGGATCTCGGTATCGCTGTTCTCGCGGACGTTGATCCTGAAGACGCCCCTTTCGAGGACGTAGAACGAGGCGTCGGCCGTGTGGAGCTCGATCTGTTTCTCCTTGTGCAGCGTGCCGACGACGAGATAGACGTTGCCCGACCAGACCCGGACGCGGGCAATGTCGTCCTCCTTCTTGGGCAGGTTGAGGACGTCGAGCTTGGTGTCGGCGTCGAGGCGGAGGTAATTCCCCCGGCCGAAGTGGACCTCGGCCCGGCCCTCGGAGGTCGCGATGCGGTCCCCCTCAGTGATCGGCATATTGAGCGCGCCTTCCTCGAAGCCCAGATCGGAGGCCCTCTGGACGAAGGCCTTGCCTTCGACGAAACTCAGCCGCCCGATCGTCTCATTGGTGTATTTCGCGTCCTGGGCGTCCTGCGGATTTTGCGGGGCCGGCGCCTGAGGGGGGACCTCCTGCGCCGACACGCCCCAAGCCGTCACCAGGAGCGCGATGGCGAAGATGAAAGCCTTCTTCATGGTCCTATCTCCTATCCGCTTTTCCATTATGCAAGAACTATGCCAAGGCCCGCCCCTGAAAAAATAGCGAAAGAAACCCTTGTCCGTCCTCGAAAGTGGACGCTTTTCAGGGCTGAGGACACTTAGCTATTAGGGATGGCCCATTTCCTGCGGAACGTCCTGAGGGGCTCCTCGAGTTCGACCCGCAGGGACTCCGAGGGGGGACCGGCGACGGACGGGGCGCCTCTCCCGGCCAGTCTCTCGAGGACCTGCCCGACACCGTTCCTCAGGGCCGTGAGATCGTATCCTCCCTCGAGCACGATGGCCAACCGGCCGGACGCGGACCGCGCGGCCATGGCCATCAGAGAGTCCGCGAGGAGGCCGAAGCCGCGGGACGTCACGGCCATCCCGCCCAAGGGGTCCCCGGCCGCGATGTCGAATCCGGCCGAGACGAGGATGAACTCCGGGGCGAACTCAGCGGCCACCGGGGCGAGGATCTTGTCGAAGATGTGCCGGTAATCGCCGTCGCCCTTGCCCGCGAGGAGCGGGACGTTGAGGTTATAGCCGAAGCCCTCGCCGTGGCCGAAGAAGCGGACCGCGCCCGTGCCGGGATAGAAGGGCGACTGGTGGGTGGAGAAGTAAAGCACGTCGCCGCGCTCGTAGAACGTCCGCTCGGTGCCGTTGCCGTGATGGAGGTCCCAGTCGACGACGAGGAGGCGCCGCAGGCCGTGGCGGCGGAGCAGGTGCTCGGCGCCGACGGCGACGTTGTTGAAGAAACAGAAGCCCATGGCCCGCGAGGCCTCGGCGTGGTGGCCGGGGGGCCGGACGAGGGCGACGGCGTTCGGGACCGTGCCGTCCATGATCCGGTCGAGCGCCTCGCAAAAGCCGCCCGCGGCGAGAAGGGCCGTCTCCCAGGTCTTGGGGCCGGCCACGGTGTCCGCGTCCATGGGCACGGTCTTCCCCGCCGTCGACCGGACGAGATCGATGTAGCCCCGCTCATGGACCCAGCCGAGCTCCTCGTCGGTCGCGGGACGGGGCTCGATCCTGGTGATGGGGAGCGGCGGTTCCGGCTCGAGCAGCCGGAGCAGGGCCTCGATGCGGGCCGGAGATTCGATGTGGAAGGCGCCCATGTCGTGGTCCATGTAGCGCCTGTCGATGACTACGCCCGTCTTCATGCCTTAGCTCCTTGAGGTCAGCGACGGAGGGGCCTCGGGGATCATCTTCGCTCGCTGCGGTGAAACTTCACGCCGTCACGGTCCGGAGCCCGTTCTTAGGTCTCCGTCCCGATGCCGTCTATTTCACCGCTTTATGCTCGCTCTGATGATACCCCTCGACCCCTCTATCCGCGGCCTTCGCGCATCCGGCGAGGCTGCAGCGGGCCTTCGGGGTTCGCCTCCGTTCGCTGCGATGAGTTTTCACGCCGTCACGGTCCGGAGCCCGTTCTTAGGTCTCCGTCCCGATGCCGGCTAACTCACCGCTTCATGCTCACTCCGCGATACCCCTCAGACCCTCTTCCTGCAGCCTCTCACACGTTTGGCCCAATGGGTGTTCACATCTAATTTACTGCTTCGGGAAGAACTTCTCCAGCTCCTCAGGCTTGGGTTTCGGCGTCAGCAGGCTGACGACGACCAGCGCGGCCAGCGAGGCGAAGAGAGCGGGGTAGATGAGCGGGATGCCCCAGGGGTCGCCGTCGGGCGCCGGGACGCCCGGGATCTTGGACAGGATGAAGAAGCCCAGGCAGACGACCGTTCCGGAGACGATCGAGGCCAGGCCGCCGGCCTTGGTCACCCGTTTCCAGGCCAGGGCCGCGATGAGCGCCGGGGTGATGGCCACGCCGTAGATGGTGTAGGCGAAGAAGCTCATTTCGAGGACGGACTTGAGTTGGGTGGCCAGCAGATAGGCCAGGACCCCGATCACCACGACGAGGACCTTCTGCAGGGCGACCAGGTTCTTCTCGCCGGCGTCCTTCTTCATGAAGCGCTGGTAGATGTCGCGCATGACCGTCGTCGACGGCGAGAGGAGGTAGTTCATGCCGGTCGAGATGACGACGGCGCAGGCCGCGCCGAGGAGCAGCACGCCGACCGGGAAGGGGACGAGCTGCTTGGCCGCCATCAGCACGACCTTGCCGCCGGCCTTGGGCACGCTCAGGTCGATCTGGCCCTGGAGCTTGCTGAAGGCGAAGACGGCGATGACGACGACGATGGTCTCGACGAAGATCGTCCCGACCGTCCACCAGGCCACGGCCTTCTTGGCGTCCCGGCCCGACTTGGCGCTGTAGAACTTCTGGTACATGCTCTGCACGCCGAGCAGGAGGAACATGGTCGAGAGGAAGTACCCGATGGCCTTGAGCCAGGGGTGGACGCCGAACTGGCTGTTGACGACCGCGAAATACCCCGGTTCGAGCGCGGCCTTGGCCTCGGGCAGGCCGCCCGCGGCGGTGACGACGAAGGGCACGGCCAGCAGGCAGGCCAGGACGATGATGATGCCGTTCGGCAGGTCCGTGTAGGCGATGGCGACCATGCCCCCGAGTGCGGTGAAGAGGATGACGAAGACGGCCGCGATCAGGGTCCCGGCCGCCTCCGAGATCTTGCCGTCGGTGATGACGTTGAGGATGAAGCCGCCGGCGACGAACTGGTAGGAGACGATGGAGACGAAGGACAGGATGAGGGCGATGGCCCCGAAGACGCGGGCCGCCGGCCCGTAGCGAACCTCGAGGACGTCGCCGACCGTGTACTGCCCGAAGGTGTGGATCTTGGCGGCTAGGAAGTAGATGAGGATGATCCCGACCCAGGCGCCCGCCGCCAGCCACAGGGCCGAGAAGCCGGCTTTCGAGGCAAACTCGGCGCCGCTGATGAAGGTCCCCGAGCCGATCCAGGTGCAGATCAGGGTGAAGACCATGACCTGCCACTTCAGGCTCCGCCCGGCGACCATGAACTGCTCCTGGCTCTTGATACGCCGCGAGCGGACGAAGTTCAGGACCGTCAAGGCGACGAGATAGGCGAGGATGATGACGAGATAGGTCGACATGCGCCCTCCTTCGGGCCGGGGCGGCCGGCCCTAGACCTGAAGATCGGGCGGCAGCTCGCCGCCCTTTCGTTCGAGCTTGACCGAGAGCAGCCGGGTCATGTTGGGCTCCGGCATGGTCGTGCCGTAGATGTAGTCGGCCACTTCCATGGTCTTGTAGTTGTGGGTGATGAGGATGAACTGCGTCTGGTGCTTGATCATCTTGAGGAGCTCGAGGAAGCGGGCCAGGTTGACGTCGTCGAGGGCCGCGTCGACCTCGTCGAGGAAGCAGAACGGCGAGGGCCGGTAGCGGAACAGGGCGAAGAGGAAGGCCAGCGAGGTCAGCGACTTCTCGCCGCCCGACAGGAGCGACAGGCTCTGGACCCGCTTCCCGGGCGGCTGGGCCACGATCTCGACGCCGCTCTCGAGGGGATTGTCGGGCTCGAGGAGCTTGACCTCGGCGTTGCCGCCCTTGAAAAGCGAGGTGAAGAGTTCGCTGAAGTTCGTGTTGACCTGCTCCAAGGCCTTGAGGAACTGCTCCTTGCTCTCCTCGTCGATCTTGCGGATGGCCTCAACCGTCGAGGCGATGGAGTCGCGCAGGTCCTGCCTCTGGGCGCTCAGGAACTCGAAGCGCTTCTTCTGCTCGACGAACTCCTCCTCGGCCATCAAGTTGACGGCCTTGAAGCGGTTGAGGGCCTCGCGCGTCTCCTCGAGTTCCGTTTCGACGTCCTCGTC
>DSDX01000176.1 GCA_011048485.1 Candidatus Aminicenantota bacterium
ATCGGGCGGTGATTCGATGCATTTTCTTGAAGGAGGGTTAGCTCATAGCGTCGTTTGCCCAGGGCAAGGAAGAGAGAAAGGAGGATCGTGCAGATGAGAAGCCAAGACGATATCTCGACATCGACAGCCAAGCCACCCGCGATAACCCGGATCAGGAACCCCGCGGCGATTATGAACACGTCAAGAATGACGATATGTTTGAGCCAGACCGTGTAAAGCGCCTGAAGGACAAAATATCCGATCGCGATTAGGAGAAACGGAAGACTAATCGTGGCGGCAATAAGAAACCCACCAAGCCCCATACCTATGAGCAAGGCAACCGCCAGCCCCATCTTCATCCGCCCGGAAGCAAGCGGCCGAAGCGATTTGATCGGATGGGAACGATCTTCCTCAAGGTCCCTAATATCATTAAAGATGTATTGAGCACTCGAGATCATACAAAAAGCAACGAAGGCACGGAAAGCCAAATACAGCAGAGGCCCATTCGAAAGATTTTGAGAAAAGAGCAGCGGCCCGAAGATGAACAGGTTCTTGATCCACTGCTGGGCCCGAAGGGCTTTTAGTAAAACCACATCACTCATGTTCGTTCGCTCATTGTATGATGGAATCAGGTTTTATTACAAACCCGGCGCGCGCCCCTGGGCTCGAAGAAGCGGTAACCGGAACGCGTGAGATAGACGCCGGCCAGCGTGACCGCCGCGCCGACGGCCTGGACGGGCGCCAGTCGCTCGCCCAGCACCAGGCCGGCGATAAAGACGGCCAGGACCGGCGTCAGGTTGCCGTAGATCCCCGTTTTCGAGCTGCCGACCTTCTTGACCGACTCGTACCAGAGCACGAAGCACAAGAAGACGGCCACGAGCCCGGCATAGCCGACGGCGCCCCAGGCCGCCAGGGGAACGCGCGACCATTCGAGCCGAGCCAGATCGCCGGCCGCGAACGGCAGGTACACCGCCGTCCCGGCGATCGTGCCGACGGCGGCCATCCTGAAGGAGGAGTTCCTATCGAGGAGGGGCTTGGCGAAGACCGTGTAGCCCGCCCAGCAGACGTTGGCCAGCAGGATCAGAACGGCCCCGCGCCAGGCCGCCCAGGTGAAGACGAGCCCTCCGTTCTCGCCGGCGACGACGAGCAGGCACCCGCCGAAGGAGATGGCGATGCCGGCCCAGGCCGCGGGCGCGAGCCGCTCCTGCCCGACCGCGGTGGCCAGAAGGGCGATGAAGACGGGCGTCGTCCCCATGACGATCGAGGTCGTCGAGGCGTTCATGACGCTGATGCCCTTGATGAAGAAGACCTGGTAGAACGTGATCCCCAGCAGGCCGAGCGCCATGGCCTTCAAGTCGTCGCCCTTCTTCGCCCCCCGCGACCGCGCCGGGCCGAGGAGCAGGACCGCGGCGTAGGCGAGGGCGGCCAGCCCCAAGCGCAGAACGTTGAAGCCGTGGGGCGAAAGCGACCGCAGGCCGATCTTGATGACCGAGAGGTTGACCGCCCAGAGCAGGATGACCAGGACGATAAGCAGATCGGTCCGGCCCATCCGCGATCCGTTCATCGATCTGGCCATGACATTTTTTCCGGGTTGACTCGAAGGGGGGAGCGATCGTTCCGCCGGGGCCGGCAACCGCTCAGGCCCGCCGCTTCTTCGGCCGCGGGTGGCGGGCCTCGACGATCGAGGTCATGCCGCCGCGCGGGTTGAACTCGCCCCTGACGACGGCGCTCGCCGGCCGGCAGGCCCGGACGACGTCCTCGAGGACGCGGTTGACCGCGTTCTCGTAGAAGATGCCCAGATCGCGGTAGGCCAGGAGATACTCTTTCAGCGACTTGAGCTCGAGGACCTGGCCTACGGGGACGTACCGGATCGAGATCGTCCCGAAGTCGGGCAGGCCCGTCTTGGGGCAGACGGACGTGAACTCGGGATACTCGATAGCGATCTCGTAATCCGGGAACTGGTTGGCGAAGGTCTCGATCGGCGGCAGCTTGGCGTCGAGGCCGGCCTTGGCCTCGCGGTCCGTGTATCGGGGCATCGCACTCCTCTCTAACTCTCTGATGCGGCCTATGATACACGAAATCTCAGGGCCCGGCAACGCCTGAAGAACGGTGGAGACCCGCCCTGCTACGCTCGGGGTATTCCTTCCATCGGCCGCGGACCGGCCCGGCGCGCCGGTCCGCTTGGTAGCCGGGCCTCGCTCTGGCCAAGAGGCATCAAGATAAGTACGATGGCGTTCCTCTTGGCCATCCGTGCCCGCTCGGCCCTCAACCGCCTCCTCCAGGAACACCCCTGCGCGGGGCGGGTCTCCTCATCTTGCAGCCGGCCGAGATCCGCTCTCCTATGCTCGTGGGTCTCTTCTCGTTTGCCGCGGACCGGCCCGGCGCGCCGGTCCGCTTGGCAGCCAGACCTCGCTCCGGCCAAGAGGGAGCGACGTTCGCCGCAGAGGGGCGGGTCTATGCCGACCTCAAGACGTGGCCGTAGCCTGGGACGGCCGGATGGCTTGTGCTATGATGAAGCCGACCTATCCGTTCGGAGGAAGATTCGCATGAGCGAGTGCAAGAGCGCCAAGAACATGTCCCGCTGCAACTGCACCTACGAGCCCTGCAGCCGGAAGGGCGTCTGCTGCGACTGTCTGGCCTACCACTGGCGGAACCGCGAGCTGCCGGCCTGCCTGTTCCCCGACTCCGTCGAGAGGACCTTCGACCGGTCCTTGCGGCGGTTCATCGAGATCTACAAGGACGAGGCTTGATGGCTAAACATCGCTTCGTCTACGGGCCCGTCGCCTCGAGGCGGCTGGGCTTTTCCCTGGGCGTCGACATCATCCCCTTCAAGACGTGCACGCTCGATTGCGTCTATTGCCAGCTCGGCCCGACCGCCAAGACCACGGTCCGCCGGCGGAGCTGGTTCCCCCCGGAGGAGATCCTGGCCCAGGTCCGGGCGGCCCTGAATTCCGGGCGGAAAATCGACGTCATCACCTTCTCGGGCTCGGGCGAACCGACCCTCAACAGCGACCTCGGGCGCCTCATACGGGCCATCAAGAAGATGACAAGGATCCCTGTTGCCGTGCTGACCAACGCCACGCTCATCGACAGGGCCTCGGTGCGCCGCGACCTCGCGGCCGCCGATATCGTCGTCCCCTCGCTCGACGCCGCCCGGGCCGCCGTTTTCCGCCGCGTCAACAGGCCTCACGCCTCGCTCGCCATCCGGAGGATCGTCGACGGCCTGGCCCGCTTCCGGGACGAGTTCGACGGCGAGATCAGGCTCGAGATCATGCTGGTCAAAGGGATCAACGATTCGCCGGACCACGTCCGGGCCCTCAAGGCGGCCGTCGCCCGCATCCGGCCGGACAGGATCGAGCTCAACACGGTCGTCCGGCCGCCCGCCGACCGCGGGGCCCGGGCCCTCGGCCCGGCCGCGATGGCCCGGATCCGCAGCCGCCTCGGCCCCAAGGCGGCGGTCGTCGCCTCGTTCGCCGCCCGCAAGCAGGCCCCGGGCTCCGGGGCCCTCGAGACGGCCATCCTGACGACCGTCCGCAGGCGGCCCCAGACCGCGGCCGACATCGCCGCGGCCCTCGGCCGTCACCGCGACGAGGTCCTCAAGGCGCTGACCCACCTCTTCGAACGCGGCCGCGTCCGCGAGGTCGTCCACGGCGGCCGGACCTACTACCGCGGCGCCCGGTCCTGACTTTACTTGACCCGAGCGCTGTGATAGCATGCCCTCTTTCGAAGCCCTCGTTCGAAAGAGAGATCTTCAGACGAGGTACCTCATGTTCCTGAACACCAATTTCCCCAAGGCCCAGAAATACTGGTACGAGGGAGATCTCCGCGATTGGTCCGAGGCCGGCTGCCATCCCATGACGCACGCCCTCCACTACGGGAGCTGCGTCTTCGAGGGCATCCGGGCCTACGGAACGGCCAAGGGGCCGGCCGTCTTCCGCCTGCCCGAGCACGTCGACCGCTTCATGCTCTCGGCCGGCGTGGTCAAGATGAAGTGCCGGTTCTCCAAGGACGAGATCGCCGAGGCCATCAAGGAGACCGTCCGGGCCAACGGGCTCGAAAGCTGCTACATCCGCCCCCTGCTCTTCTACGGCTACGGCAACCTCGGCCTCGTGCCCAAGGCCTGCCCGGTCGAGCTGGCCATCTCCGCCTGGGAGTGGGGCGCCTATCTCGGCGAGAACGCGGCCCAGGGCGTCAACGCCTTCATCAGCCCCTGGCGCCGGGTCCATCATACCCAGTTCAACATGTCGGCCAAGCTGGGCGGCGTCTACGTCCAATCGACGATCTGCGCCCTCGAAGCCCGCGAACAGGGCTTCGGCGAGTGCATCTTCCTCAACATGGAGGGCCGCGTCGCCGAGGGGCCCGGCCAGAACGTTTTCATCGTCAAGGGCCAGACCCTCGTCACTAACGGACGCCTCGAATCGGCCCTCGAGGGGATCACCCGGACGAGCCTGCTCGAGATCGGTCAGGACCTCGGCTTCAAGACGCAGGTCGGCCCGATCACGAAAGAGGATCTCTTCGGGGCCGACGAGGCCTTCTACTGCGGCACGGCGACCGAGGTCATCCCTATCGTCACGGTCACCGACGGCTCGGACCCGGCCGCGCCGCGGGCCAAGTACACGATCGGAGCGGGCCAGCCCGGCCCCGTCGCCGGGCGCCTGATCAAGGCCTTCCAGGACGCCGTGACCGGCCGCGAACCCCGCTACGAGAAGTGGCTGACATACGTCGGGCCATAGGGACCGGCATCCGGGTCCGGCCCATCGGCGTCGCCCGCTCGCCCTTTAAGGAACCTTCGGACCTGCCGCCCCCGGCCTTCGCGCCGCCGCGGTTCTTCGCCGCCGCGAAAGGCGAGATCGAGGTCCGGCCCGAGTTCGAGGCCGGGCTCGAGGGCCTCGAGCGCTATTCGCACATCATCGTCCTCTTCCACTTCCACAAGGCCGGCGCCGCCAAGCTCGAGGTCGTCCCGCCGGGTCAGTCGCGTCCGCGCGGCGTTTTCGCCAGCCGCTCGCCGCATCGTCCGAACCCGCTCGGCCTCAGCGTTCTCAGGCTTCTCGACCGGCGCGGCCGCGTCCTCGAGGTCTCCGGCCTGGACCTCATCGACGGCACCCCGATCCTGGATATCAAGCCGTACACGGGACGGGACCGGAGATCGCGCATCCGGACGGGCCGTCCCCCCGAAAAACGCCGCCCCGCCCGCTAAGCCCCGGCGGGGCCGGCCCAAGGAGGTCATGGCCATGCGCCACCGCACGTTTCTTCTCGCCGCCCTCATCCTGGCCGCCTCGGCATCGGCCGGCCAGGACCTGCTCCAGAACCTCGGCCGGGAGCAGGCCTACCGGAGCCGCCGCGTCTCGTCCTACGAC
>DSDX01000009.1 GCA_011048485.1 Candidatus Aminicenantota bacterium
ATCCTGGCCGGCGCGTTCCTCGTCCTGGGCGTCTGGAAACGCGGCGCCGTCCTCGTCATCACGGGCCTCCTCGTCTTCTTCATCGTCCTGACGCTCGTGACCATGGCCCGCGGCCTCGACGTCGACTGCGGCTGCTTCGGCGCCGTCAGCCGGAAGTCGGGCTGGGGCGTCGTCCTCGAGGACCTGGGCATGCTCTATCTGGGCCTCTGCCTGCTGTTCGAAAAAGCGGGAGGCGCGGCGAAGAACGGGCCCTCCCCCATAAGGGCCGTCTCCGAGGAAGGGCCGGGTTCTTAGCGGAAGAGGGATAGGTCCCCGGCCATTTGTGAGCGCCCCCCGGGGGGAAGCTGCTCGAGGCGCGTTTGAAATGCGGCCTCAATCCGTGTATATTTTCATGAATATCTTCGATAACAGGAGAAGACCGATGCCCAAGAAGCACGTGTATTTCTTCGGGGCCGGCGCCGCCGAAGGCAACATGAAGATGAAGGACGTCCTGGGCGGCAAGGGCGCCAACCTGGCCGAGATGGCCGGGATCGGGCTGCCCGTCCCGCCGGGTTTCACCATCTCGACCGAGGTCTGCGCCCTTTACTATAAGAACAAGAAGAAGATACCCGAGGCCGTCCGTCTCGAAGTCGAGAAAAGCCTGAGGAGGCTCGAGAAGGCCGTCGGTCAAGCGTTCGGCGACGCCAAGAACCCGCTGCTCGTCTCCGTCCGTTCCGGCGCCCGGGCCTCCATGCCGGGCATGATGGACACCATCCTCAACCTCGGTCTCAACGACCGGACCGCGGCCGCCCTGGTCGCCAAGACGGGCAACGAACGCTTCGTCTACGACTCCTACCGACGTTTCGTCCAGATGTACGGCGACGTCGTGCTCGGGCTCAGACCCGTCCATAAGGACGACATCGACCCGTTCGAAGCCATCATCGAGCGGAAGAAGCACGAACGCGGCGTCACGAACGACAGCGATCTCTCGGCCGCCGACCTCAAAGATCTTGTCGCCCGGTTCAAGGCGGCGATCGAGGCCAAGACCGGCCATCCGTTCCCCGAGCAGCCCCGGAAGCAGCTCTGGGGGGCCATCGGCGCCGTGTTCGGATCGTGGATGAACGAGCGGGCCATCGCCTACCGCCGCATGTACGACATCCCCGCGAGCTGGGGCACGGCCGTCAACGTCCAGCTCATGGTCTTCGGCAACATGGGCCATGATTCGGGCACCGGGGTGGCCTTCACCCGTGACGCGGCGACCGGCGAGAACGTCTTCTACGGCGAGTACCTCATGAACGCCCAGGGCGAGGACGTGGTCGCCGGCACGCGGACGCCCAAGCCGATCGCCGAGCTCCGCAAGGACGATCCCAAGGCCTACGCCGAGCTCGAGAAGATCCGGCACGTCCTCGAAAAGCACTACCAGGAAATGATGGACGTCGAGTTCACCATCCAGCAGGGCAAACTCTACATGCTCCAGTGCCGGGTCGGCAAGCGCACGGCCTTCGCGGCCATACGGATCGCCGTCGACATGGTCGGGGAAAAGCTCATCAGCGAGAAAGAGGCCCTGGCCCGGATCGAGCCCGACCAGCTCAACCAGCTCCTCAGGCCCGTCTTCGACCGGGCCGAGAAGGAGGCCGCGATCCGGGGCGGACGGCTCCTGGCCAAAGGACTCAACGCGGGGCCCGGCGCGGCCACCGGCCGCGTCGTCTTCAATTCCGTCGACGCCGAGGCTTGGGCCCGGCGCGGCGAGAGCGTCATCCTGACCCGCATCGAGACCTCGCCCGAGGACATCAAGGGCATGAGCGCGGCCGTGGGCATCCTGACCGCCCGCGGCGGCATGACCTCCCACGCGGCCCTGGTCGCCCGGCAGATGGGCCGGGTCTGCGTCGCCGGCTGCGGCGAGCTGGCCGTCGACTACGCCGCCCGCGCCATGACCGTCAAGGGCCGGGCGATCAAGGAGGGCGACTGGATCTCGATCGACGGCACGACCGGGGAGGTCATCGAGGGCCAGGTCAGCACCCGGCCTTCCGAGGTCCTTCAGGTCCTGATCGAGAAGAGCCTGGCCCCGGCCCAGGCGCCGGTCTATCAGACCTTCGCCAAGGTCATGGCCTGGGCCGACAAGCACCGGACGCTCAAGATCCGGACCAACGCCGACCAGCCCGACCAATCCGCCAACGCCGTGGCCTTCGGGGCCGAGGGCATCGGCCTCTGCCGGACCGAGCACATGTTCTTCGGCGAGGGCAAGATCGGCCCGATGCGAGAGATGATCCTGGCCGACACCGTCGAGCAGAGACGGGCCGCCCTGGCCAAGCTCCTGCCGCTCCAGCGCCGCGATTTCGAGGGCATCTTCGAGGTCATGGCCGGGCGCCCGGTGACCATCCGGACGATCGACCCGCCCCTCCACGAGTTCCTGCCGCACGAGGAGAAAGGCCAGCGCGAGATCGCGAAGCGCATGGGCATCGCCTACGAGAAGATCAAGGCCCGGGTCGATGCCCTCCATGAATTCAACCCCATGCTTGGGTTCCGCGGCTGCCGCCTGGGCGTCATCTACCCCGAGATCACGGAAATGCAGGCCCGGGCCATCTTCGAGGCCGCCGCCCTGACCAAGAAGAAGAAGATCCCGGTGCTGCCCGAGGTCATGATCCCGCTCGTCGGCCACGTCAAGGAGCTGGCCCATCAGGAAAGGATCGTCCGGGCCACGGCCGCGGCGGTCATGAAGGAGCAGGGCGTCAAATTCGACTATCTCGTCGGCACGATGATCGAGATCCCGCGCGGCGCCATCACGGCCGACGAGATCGCGGCCGTGGCCGAGTTCTTCAGCTTCGGCACGAACGACCTGACCCAGACGACGCTCGGGGTCAGCCGCGACGACGCCGGCCGCTTCCTCATCCCCTATGTCGAGAAGGAGATCTACGCCAAGGACCCGTTCGAGGTCATCGACCGCGACGGCGTCGGCCAGCTCATGCGCACGGCCGTCGAGAGGGGCCGGAAGGCCCGGCCGGGGATCAAGCTGGGGATCTGCGGGGAGCACGGCGGCGAGCCCTCGTCGGTCGAATTCTGCCATCTCATCGGCCTGAACTACGTCAGCTGCTCGCCCTTCCGGGTGCCCATCGCCCGGCTGGCGGCGGCCCGGGCCGCCATCCTCAACGCCCCCAAGGCGGCTTCAAGGCCGGCCAGGAAGGGCACCCCCAGGGCCAAGGGGAAGACGGTCCGCAAAACCGGTCGGCAAAAGGCGACGAAGGCCCGGAAGCCGGCCCGCAGGCGCTGACAAGGCGCTCAGGGGCCTTCATGGGCGATCTTCTCGACCTCGTCAAGGTGCTGGCCGGCAAGCGCTTCCCGTTCCAGCTCATTTACAGCAACGAGTACTGGATGGTCGAGACCGGCAAGCACGTCTTTCCCCTCCAGAAGTACCGGCTCGTCTACGAGAACCTGCTGGCCATGGGGGCGAAGAAGGAGAATTTCCTCAGGCCCCGGCCGGCCCCCGACGAGGACATCCTGCTCGTCCACCATCCCCGCTATCTCAAGAGGGTCAAGACGGCGGGCCTCAGCGTCGCCGAGCTCAAGGCCCTCGAGGTCCGCTACTCGCCCGAACTCGTCCGTTTCGCCCTGCTCTCGGTCGGAGGAACGGTCCTGGCCGCCCGCAAGGCCGTCCGGGCGGGGCTGGCCATCCACATCGGCGGCGGTTTCCATCACGCTTTCCCCGACCACGGGGAGGGCTTTTGTCTCTTCAACGACGTCGCCGTGGCTGCCCGCAAGGCCGTCGCCGAGGGGCTGGCCAAGCGGGTCATGATCGTCGATTGCGACCTCCACCAGGGGAACGGCACGGCCGCCGCTCTGGCCGGCCGGCCAGAGATCTTCACTCTCTCCGTCCATCAAATGGACATCTACCCGGCGGACAAACCCGCGAGCACGATCGACATAGGCCTCTACGCCGGCGACGGGGACGCCAAGTACCTGGAGACGCTGCGGGCCCACATCCCCAAGGTCTACCACGAGTTCCGGCCGGACCTCGTGCTCTACTTGGCGGGCGCCGATCCCTATGAAAAGGATCAGTTGGGCGGGCTCGCCCTGACCAAGGCGGGCCTTAAGGAGAGGGACAAGACCGTCATCGAGAGCGCCCGGCGCCTGGGGATCGCCGTCGCCGTCGTCCTAGCCGGGGGCTACGCTCTCGAGATCAAGGACACCGTCGACATCCACCTCAATACGGTCCGCATCGCCCAGCGCGTGCAGCGGGTCTATCCCGCGCCGCCCCCGGGGCCGGCCGACGCGCGGCGGCCCGTCTGAACGGGCCCGGCCGCCCGCGGCGGCTTCGGCCCTATTCCTGTAAGAAGACGTGGCCGAAGACCTTGGCGTCGCCGACCATGTTGTCGATGATGCAGTACTCGTTCGGCTGGTGGGCGGTCTCGTCGAGCTTGGACCAGCAGGCCGCGGGGAACCCGGCCCGGCGGAACACGGCCGCCACGGTCCCGCCGCCGATGCCCATGGCCCGGGCGTCACGCTGATAGACGGCCCGGACGGCCCGCTTCAGGGCCGTGACCACGGGAGCCTGGGCCGAGGTCGGGGGGGCGGCCGGGGCCTTCTGCTGGATCTCGGCCCGGATCTTGACCTTGAACCTCTTTTCGATCCCCGCGGCGAGGTCCCGAATGGTCTGCTGGACGTCCTCGAGCTTGATCTTCGGCAGGACCCTCATGTCCAGGTAGAAGACGTCCTCGCCGGGGATGGTGTTGACGTTGGGGACGTTGGCCTCCTTCTTCGTCGGCTCGAACGTGGAGATGGGCGGATCGAAGAGGCGGTCGCGCGCCGGGTAGATCTTGTAGAGGTCGTTGAGCGCCGTGATGAAGAAGCTCGCGGCCTTGAAGCTGTTGACGCCCTTCTCGGGCGTCGAGCCGTGGGCCTGTTTGCCGATCGTCTTGAACTTGAGCCAGAGCAGGCTCTTCTCGGCCACTTCGATCATCGTGCCCTTCTCGTTGCCCGCGTCGGGGACGATGATCAGGTCGTTCTTGCGGAAGACCTTGTGGGCCTTGAGGACGTAATCGATGCCCTTGAGGCTGCCCGTTTCCTCGTCGGCGACGAGGGCGATGCCGATGTCCGAGGCGGGGGCGATGCCCTCGGCCTGAAGGGCCTTGACGGCGAAGAGCGAGGCGACCATGTCCTGCTGGTTGTCCTCGACGCCCCGGCCGTAGATGCGGCCGCTTTCGACCCAGGCCTTGAAGGGGTCGCCGCGCCAGAGGGACAGCTCGCCGGGCGGAACGACATCGGTGTGGGTCATGACCCAGACCGTCCGGTCGCCGCTCTGGCCCCGGTAATAGGCCAGGATGTTGGGCCGGTATCCGGAGGGGG